>NZ_JBJTDY010000001.1:0-3013 GCF_046092605.1 Rhabdaerophilum sp.
GTGCGCCGGTCAGGAAGCGGCAAGAGATCCTTGCGTTCAAGGTCGATCCGGCCGGCATGGCGTGCATTGCGCCTTGAAATGATCTCGTCAATGAACAGGCGATACGCGGACAGATCAGCAAAAGCCCTTGATCCGCGTAAATGTCAACAGCGGCGGAACATTGTTCCAGATAGCGGCGTAAAACTGTACCGGTCGGGTTGATAGAAAGGGCGCAATGAGCGCCCGGTGATGTGTTGTCTTTGCTGTGCCTGGGGCTCTGCGGAGCGAAGCGCAGCAGGGCTGCCGGCATAGCTTGTCGGTTATTTTGCGGGTTGGATTGATCCTTGCGGTTGGCGGCGATGTGCCTTTTTGCTGGTGGCGAGGCGGAAGCTTTCTCCGTTCATTTCCAGAATATGGACATGATGGGTGAGGCGGTCGAGCAGTGCCCCGGTGAGGCGTTCCGAGCCAAAGACGGAGGTCCATTCGTCGAATGGCAGATTGCTGGTGACCAGTGTGGCGCCGCGCTCGTAGCGCTGGGAGAATACCTCGAAGAGAAGTTCCGAGCCGACAGCAGTGAATGGCACATAGCCCAACTCGTCGACAATCAACAGCTTGACGCTGTTGAGGTGCTTTTGCAGGGCGCGCAGGCGGCGCTCGTCGCGCGCTTCCATCAACTCATGCACGAGGGCTGCTGCGGTGGTGAAGGCGACGGAGTAACCCTTCTGACAAGCCGCCAGTCCGAGAGCCAGGGCGATATGGGTCTTGCCCGTCCCTGATGGCCCGAGGCCGATGCAGTTCTGACGCTTCTCGATCCAGTCACAGCGGGCAAGTTCCAGCACCAAGGCCTTGTTGAGCGAAGGCTGGGCCTCGAAGTTGAAGGTATCGAGGCTCTTGGTCTGGGGGAAGCGGGCCAGCCTGATGCGCCGTTCAATATTGCGGCGATCGCGGTCGATGCGCTCCAGTTCGCACAGGCGCAGCAGGTAGCGTGGGTAGTCGGCCCGGTCCTGCGCTGATTCCATCGCCACCTTCTCGTACTCGCGGGCGAAGGTGGGCAGCTTCAATGCCCGGAAGTGATTGCCCAGCAGCACGGCTGGTGTCACCGAGGTCAGGACGGATGGTTCGTGCTGCATGCTCATGCCGGTAATCCTGCTGTGATTGTTGTTGATGCCGTGCCGACCAATCCCATGTATGCCCGCGGATCGGTAGTCTTCACCGTTGCCGATGGCAGATAGGGATAGAAGGTCAGATCGAGCCGGGCTGGCCGGCTCTCCAGCCGCGCCAGCAGCAACATCTTGATCGCGTCAAAGCTGATGGCGCCAAGGGCGAGAGCCTCGGACACAGCCTGCTCGACCTGGTGCTGATGGAAGCTCTCCATCAATCGGAGCACCTGGATGAACTCGCGCCGGCCGGGATGGCCCATGCGCAGGTCCAGCAAGCGCCGTAACCGATGGACGCTTTCGGCGAGAAGCCAGCCCTCAAGCGGAGCGGCCTGGTCCAGCGCCCGGCTCTTATGTTCCAGCAATGCCAGATAATGCAGTGGGTTGTAGACAAAATCCGCCGTGTCATAGCTTCTTGCATGCACGGCAATGGTCTCGGCATGGCAGGCGATCTCGACACGGTCGACATATCCTTTGACCAGCACGTCCCGGTGGCCAAACCGGGTTGGCACCGAGTAATCATTGTTCCGGTAGCGCACCAGCGACAGGGACGTGACCCGCGTCGCGATCTTGTGACAGGCATCATACGGTGCGGCCGGCAACGGCATGAAGGCCGCAATATCCGCCTGCATGCGCTCGGCAATGCTCATTGTCTGGCCCCGCAGGATCGCATGATGCCGCTTACGGCAGGCATCTTCCAACGTCGCGTTCAGCGCCTCAAAACTTGTCGCAACCGGAAGCGGTGTCATGAAGTTGCGGCGGGCGTAGCCGACCAGCCCTTCAACCTTGCCCTTGTCATTGCCCTTGGCCGGGCGGCCAAACTTGTCCTCGAACAGATAATGGCTCTGCAGCTCCGCGAACATCTGCGAGCGCGTGCGCCCGGTGATCCTGCTGCCATCGGACTTGATGATCTTGGCCACTGCAAGACGGGTGTTGTCGTACAGGATCGAGCCAGGCACGCCGCCAAAGAAGGCGAACGCCGCGACATGGCCATCGCAGAAGGCTTCCGCTGTCTCCGCTGGATAGGCCTTCACAAAGCAGCCATCCGACTGCGGCAGATCCATACAGAAGTAATGGAAGCGGACCTTCTTGCCACCGATATACCCGTCCGCCTCCCCGAAATCCGCCTGAGCGTGGCCAGGTGCGTGGCTCAGCGGAACAAACATCTCGCGCGAACGCAGCAGCACCTCGCCCACATACTCGCGTACCAGCGTGTAGCTGCCCGTGTAGCCTTCCTCATCCCGCAGTCGCTCAAACAGCCGCACCGCCGTGTGCCGCTGCTTCTTGTGGACGCTCCGGTCGTGCTCCAGAACGCGGTCAATCCAGCCATGGTGTGGCCCGAGCTTCGTCGACACCCGCCGCTCGCCACGACGATAGCCCGGCGGTACCGAAAATTGCAGCATCTTCCCGATCGTATTGCGGTGAACGCCAAACCGCCGCGCAGCTTCCCGCTGGCTCAGCCCATCCACCATCACCGCGCGCCGGATCTTGGCATAGAGTTCCACTGTGAACATCCTTCCAGACCCTCCCTGCCGATAATCATCGACAGAAGGGACTAAACGGACCGGTACACTTTTGCGCCGCTATCGCAGCAGCATAATCACCGGTTCAGTGGTACACTTTGCAGCCGCTGTTTATAACTTATTCATGATAGACAGCAACGGTGATTTTGAAATAAAATTCATCCCGATTAATAAAATTCCACAACATATAATCTACCCATATTACGACATGAATTTAATCCCAGCCGGATATGCACAGTGCGTAGAACGCCAAAATGCTATCTTGCAGTGCGTTCCCACTGAGACTACACCTCAGAAAGAATGCGTCCTTCTATGCGCCTCCAATGAACGTTAGGTGTTTGATCCCGGGCTTTG
>NZ_JBJTDY010000002.1:0-15430 GCF_046092605.1 Rhabdaerophilum sp.
GATGGTCTATGACCGGCCGCCCTTCGCGATCATCGGGCGCAAGTCGAAGGGCATCACCACCGATCTCAAGAGCCTCAACGGCAAGAAGTTCGGCGCGCCGGCGACGGATGCGGCTTATGCGCAATGGCCGATCATGCGCGCGGTGAACAACATCGACCAGAGCACCATGAAGTTCGAGAATGTCGGATTCCCCGTGCGCGAGCCGATGCTCGCCACCGGCGAGGTGGATGCCGTGTTCGGCTTCTCGATTTCCTCGGTCATCAATCTCAAGGCGCGCGGCGTGCCCGAGAGCGACATCGTGAACATGCTGATGAGCGACTACGGCGTGGAGCTTTACGGGAATGCCATCATGGCCTCGCCGAAGCTTCTGGCCGAGAACCCGGAGGCGATCCGCAAGTTCCTGCGCGCCTTCACCAAGGCCTGGCGCGATGTGATCAAGGACCCGGCAGCGGGTGCGGCAGCCGTGCTGAAGCGCAATGACGTGGCGAAGCAGGAAGTGGAACTCGATCGTCTCAAGATGCTGATCGAGCAGAATATTCTCACCCCGACCGTGAAGAGGGACGGCATCGGCGCGGTCATCCCCGAGCGCTTCGAGAAAGCGCTCGACCAGATCGCGCTCACCGCGCCCTTCAAGAACCGGCCGAAGATGGCGGATGTGTTCAGCGCCGAATTCCTGCCGGCCGCAGCTGATCGCAAGATCGACTGAGTGACAAGGAGAGTGGCGTGAACGACGCATTCGTCCGGCTGGATCATGTCCAGCATGTCTATGGCGGCGAAGGCGGCGTTCTCGCCGTCGAGGATCTGACCATCGCGGTGAAGGAAGGGGAATTCGCCGCGGTGGTCGGCCCCTCGGGCTGTGGAAAATCCACCCTGATGAAACTGGCCACCGGCCTGCAATTCCCGCGCGCCGGCAGCGTGGTGGTGGGCGGCGAGAAGGTGACGCGCCCGGTGAAGATGGCCGGCATGGCCTTCCAGAACCCGGTGATGCTGCCCTGGCGCACGACGCTCGACAACGTGCTGCTGCCGCTCGAAATCGTGGAGCCGCATCGTTCGCGCCTTCGGCGGGAAAAGGCGGCCTATGTCGAGAAGGCCGAGGCGCTGCTTGCGCAGGTTGGGCTGAAAGGGTTCGGCTCGCGCTTTCCCTGGCAGCTCTCCGGCGGCATGCAGCAGCGCGCCTCGCTCTGCCGCGCGCTGATCCACGAGCCGCGCCTGCTGATGCTCGACGAACCCTTCGCCGCGCTTGATGCCTTCACCCGCGAGGAATTGTGGTGCGTGATCCGCGATCTCCACGCCGCGAAGAAATTCACGGTCATCCTCGTGACGCATGATCTGCGCGAGGCGGTGTTTCTCGCCGATCGCGTCTTCTGCATGAGCGCACGTCCGGGTCGCATCGTCGCCGAGCGCGAGGTGGATCTGCCCCGTCCGCGGGATCTCGACGTGACCTTCTCGGCGGAATTTGCGGAAATCGTGCATGAGCTGCGCGGACATATCCGCGAAGCTCGCGGCGTGCATTGAGGATATCCCCATGACTCAGAAGCAGAAAATTGCGCTCGCGCCGTGGGTGTTCACCATCGGCTTCTTCCTGCTGTGGGAAGTGGGTTGCCGCGTCTTCGATGTCTCGAGCTTCGTTCTGCCGACGCCGCTCTCGGTGGCGAAGGCGATGTGGGAATACCGCACGCAGCTCTCGTTCCATTCCTTCCACACGCTCTGGATGACCCTAGCCGGCTTCGCGATCGCCGTGGTATTCGGGCTGGGGATGGGGCTGCTGCTTGGCTCTTCGCGCATTGTCCATGCCGGAACCTATCCGCTGCTCGTGGGTTTCAACGCGATTCCGAAGGTCGCGGTGGTGCCGATCCTGGTGATCTGGTTCGGCGTGGGCTGGATGCCCGCAGTTCTCACCGCCTTCCTGATCTCGTTCTTCCCGATCGTCGTGAATGTGGCAACGGGCCTCGCGACCATCGAACCGGAAACGGAGGACGTGCTCAAGGCCCTGGGCGCATCGAAACTTGACATCATGACCAAGGTCGGCCTTCCGCGCTCGATGCCCTATTTCTTCGGCTCGCTGAAGGTCGCGATCACGCTGGCCTATGTCGGCTCGGTGATCGCCGAATATAACGCCTCGAAATACGGGATCGGCAATCTGATGGCGCGCGCGAGCGCGGATTTCAACGTGCCACTGCTCTTCGCCTCGCTCATTGCGCTCGCGGTGCTCGGCGTCGCGATGTATGCGATCACGGCCTGGATCGAGGGGCGCATGACCGGCTGGGCTCAGCGCTCGGGCTTCGCGGCGAATTAAGCTCCGGGCTTGAATTCCGGCAGGTCGTCGCCGAGCGCGATGACCTTGCCGGGGTTCAGCCGGTTCCCGGGGTCGAGCGCTCGCTTCAGCGTTTCCATCAGCTTCAGCGCCACCGGGTCCTTGTAATGCGGGAGTTCGTCGCGCTTGAAGAGCCCCACGCCGTGCTCCGCCGCGATGGACCCGCCGCGCTTCGCCACCGCGTCATGCACGATGCGGTTGAAGCGGTGCCACTCGCCAAGGAACGCCTTGGCGTCCATGCCGACCGGCTGGCTGAGGTTGAAATGGATGTTTCCGTCGCCGATATGCCCGAAGGCGCAGACGCGCAAACCCGGCATTTCGGTCTCGCAGGCCGCACCCGCTTCGATCACGAAATCCGCGACGCGGCTGATGGGCACCGAGACATCGTGCTTGATGGAGGCGCCCTCATGCTTCTGGACTTCGGACAGGCTCTCTCGCAGATGCCAGAAGCTCTTGGCCTGCCTATCGCTCGCGGCGATGGCCGCATCCTCGATCTCGCCCGTCTCCAGCGCGGGTTCCAGCACTTCGAGGAGCAGCGCTTCGAGATCGGCGTTCGGCTCGGGGCTCGTGAGTTCGACGAGGGCGTAGGATGCGTGCCGCGCCGCGAGGGGATCACGCGCGCCCGGCGCATGGCGCACCACGATTTCCAGCCCGAAGCGCGGGATGAGCTCGAAAGTCGTGAGGCGGTCACCCGCGCGCTGCCGAAGCCGCGCGAAGAAGGCGACGATCTCCGTCGGTCCCGCGGCGCCGATGAAGGCCGTAGCACGCGCTTTCGGCAGCGGGAAGAGCTTCAGCACGGCTTTCGTGACGATGCCGAGCGTGCCCTCCGAGCCAATAAACAGGTGCTTCAGATCATAACCCGCATTATCCTTGCGGAGCGCCGAGAGTCCGTTCCAGATCGCGCCATCGGGGAGCACCACCTCGAGGCCCAGCACGAGATCGCGCGTGTTGCCGTAGCGCAAAACCGCCGTGCCGCCGGCATTGGAGGCGATGTTCCCGCCGATGGTGCAGGAGCCTTCGGAGGCGAGCGAGAGCGGATAGAGGAAGCCCGCTTCGCGCGCCGCTTGCTGCACCTGGGCGAGCACGGCGCCTGCCTCCACGGTGATCGCGGCATTGACCGCATCGACCGGTCCGATGGTCTTGAGGCGCTGCAGCGAAATCACCACCCCGCCATGGGGCACGCCTCCACCGACGAGGCCCGTATTCCCGCCTTGCGCCAGAAAGGAGACGCCCGCCGCATGGCATGCCTTCACCACGGCAGAAACCTCGGCCGTGTTCGCGGGCACCACGGCGGCGATGGCCGTGCCCCTCGCGAGCCGGCGCGTTTCTGCGAGGAATGGCGCGAGATCCTCCGCCGCGACGCGCACATGCTTCTCGCCGACGATGGCGCGGAGCTGCGAGAGAAGATCGGCGGCAGGCATGGTCGTCATCCGGTCTTGATTTGGGCGAGACGAGCGGCGACATCGTAAGGCGAATGCGCGGCGAGGCAATCGCGGATTGCCGTCACTCCTCCACCCGGCCCAGGAGCCTTCGATGATCCCCATGACCATGCAGGAAATCCGTTTTCGGGGGGCGGGCGGGCCGGAGGTGATCGCGGTCGCGGAAGGGCCGGTTCCGAAGCCGGGCCCTGGCCAGCTTCTCGTGAGGGTCGCCTATGCCGGCGTGAACCGGCCGGATTGCCTGCAGCGCGCGGGCGGCTATCCGCCGCCGCCGGGCGCACCGGAGGTGCCTGGCCTCGAGATTTCCGGCCATGTCGTCGCGGCGGGTGAAGGGGCAAGCCTGCCGGTCGGCACGGCACTCTGCGCGCTCATCGCGGGCGGGGGCTATGCGGAATATGCGCTGGTCGATGCGCCGCTCGCCATGCCCGTGCCCAGAGGCCTCTCGCTCTTGGAAGCCGCCGCCCTGCCGGAAAACGTGCTGACGGTTCATGATAACGTGGTGACGCGCGGGCGCCTCACAGCAGGTGAGAGCTTCCTCGTGCATGGCGGCACGAGCGGCATCGGCTCCATTGCCATCCAGATGGCGAAGGCGCTCGGTGCGCGCGTGATTTCCACGGCACGGGGGCCGGAAAAGCTCGCCTTCTGCCGGAAATTGGGTGCGGATCTGGCGCTCGATTACACCGAGCAGGATTTCGTGGCGGAAACGCTCGCCGCCACCCGCCAGCAGGGGGTGGATGTGATCCTCGACATGGTGGGCGGCGATTACATCGCGCGGAACCTGCGCTGCCTCGCCGTGGAGGGGCGGCTGGTGCAGATCGCCTTCCTGAAGGGATCGAAGGCCGAGATCGACTTCCGCCACCTGATGATCCGGCGGCTCACCTTCACGGGCTCGACGCTTCGCCCGCGCTCGCTGGCGCTGAAGGCGAAGATCGTCGAGGCGGTTCTGCGCGAAATCTGGCCGCTCGTGGAACAGGGCGCGATCCGCCCGCGCATCGACACGGTGTTGCCGCTCAAGGAGGCCCGTGCCGCGCATGAACGCATGGAATCCAGCGCCCATCGCGGCAAGATCATGCTGGAAGTGGCGGGCTGCCAGGGCGGACTCCGATCGGATTGAATGAGGCCGTCCGCTCTCGTTTCTTATGATTTCACGCATTTTCTTCGACCAACCGGTAGCCAATGGATCGGAAAATGCGCTAGAGCGCAAATCGATCTGATGGATTTAAGCTTTCTATGTTCTTGTTTTCGGATCCGCTTTTTCCGCCAACCGGTATCTACTTGGCGGGCGGATGCTCTAAGGTGCCATTCGAGTGAACGGGAATGGAATGCCCAGGACATTGGTATTCGATATTGGTCAGGTGCTGCTGCACTATGACCCTCACCTTGCTTTCCTTGATCTCCTGCCGGATCGCGAGGCCCGCAGCCACTTCCTGACCCGAATCCTCCCGCCCGAATGGAACCTCGAGCAGGATCGCGGACGCGATTGGCGCGAGGCCGAGGCGATCCAGATCGCCCTTCACCCGGATCATGCCGATCTGATCCGCGCCTTTCGTGCGAACTGGCACATGATGGTGCCGAAGGCGATCGCCCCGAACGTTGCGGTGCTGGAGGACGCGCTGGCCGCCGGCATACCCACCTACGCGATCACGAATTTCGCGTCCGACACCTTTGGCGAAGCGTGCAGGCTCTATCCCTTCCTCACGCGCTTTCATGGCCGCGTCGTCTCGGCGGAAGAGCGGCTGCTGAAGCCTGACCCCGCGATCTACCGGGTGTTTCTCGAACGGTTCCGGCAAAAGGCGGAGGATTGCCTGTTCATGGATGACAGCCGCGCGAATGTGGATTCGGCCGCGGCCCTCGGTTTCTCCGTGATCCATGTCACGCCCGAGACCGACCTGCGCGCGGAGGTCCGGCGCTTCGGCTTTGCGATCTGACTGCGCCTATTGCTTCAGGATGAGCGTGTTGCCGTTCATCTCGAAACTCTTGAGTTGTTTCAGGAAGCTCATGCCGAGAAGCGTGATGTTCAGCGCGCCGGGAGGCATCACGGTCGCCTCGACATCCCGGACGACAATGCCCTGCAGCCGCAATTCCGGGATGCGCGCCTTCGCCGCCCGCACCACGCCATTCGCGGTCTGCACGGGGATCACGTAATCGCCCGGCCTGGGGTGGATGCCGGCCTTCTGCGCATCCTCATGCGAGAAGGCGACCACCGAGGCGCCCGTATCGACCAGCGCCTTCACGAACCGGTTGTTGATCGTGAGATCGGTCGCGAAATGACCGCGGCGATCGGCCTGCAGCGCCACCACGCGGGCGGCAGGCATGTTGGCGGAAGCGACCTTCACCGGCTCGGGTGCGGCCGGCTCGCTCTGCCGCTTGGCAAGCGTATGGGCGAAGTTGGCGCCGCCGATCGCCACGCCCGCCACCATCAAGATCATGCGAAACGACATGAACAACGCCTTCCTGAACCATGCGGAGACTCAGCCTCGCGGCAAAGGACAAAGGATGTGTTGAAGGCGGCGACGACTTGGCCTTGCGGTGAACCAAGCCTCAACGCGATGGCGCGGTTTTACGCCGGATGATCGATCTGGAAGGCCGCGTGGAAAAGCGCGCGGGTATACTCATCCTTCGGTGCCGCGAAGAGATCGCGCGCCGTCCCCTCCTCCACGATCACGCCGTTGCGCATCACCAACACATGGCTCGCGAGCGCGCGCACGACCTTCAGATCATGGCTGATGAAGAGATAGGCGAGCCCGCGCTTCGCCTGAAGGTCGCGCAGGAGATCGACGATCTGGGCCTGGACGCTCATGTCCAGCGCGGAAGTCGGCTCGTCCAGCACCACGAATTCCGGATCGAGCGCCATGGCGCGGGCGATGGCGATGCGCTGGCGCTGGCCGCCGGAGAATTCATGCGGGTAGCGATCCATCGCGGCGGGATCGAGCCCGACATCGACCAGCGCGAGGGCCACGCGCTCGCGGGCCGCAGCCTCCTTCAGGCCCGGTTCCTGGATGTATAGGCCTTCGGCTACGATATCCGCGACCGACATGCGCGGCGAGAGCGATCCATAGGGATCCTGGAAGACGATCTGCATCGCCTTGCGCATCGGGCGCATCTCGGCAAAACCAAGGCCCTGCACATCGCGGCCCAGCACGGCGATGCGCCCTTGCGAGCGGATCATCCGGAGGATTGCGAGACCGAGCGTGGTCTTGCCCGAGCCGGATTCGCCCACGACACCCAGCGTCTCGCCCTTGCGGATGCGCAGCGAGACGCCGTCCACCGCCTTCACATGGCCGGTGACCTTGCGGAAGAAGCCGGTGCGGATGGGGAAATGCACCTTCACATCCGTGACTTCCGCGACCACGGGCGCATCGGGGTGCGGCACGGGCGGCTCGCCCTTGGGTTCGGCGGCCAGCAGCGCCTGGGTATAGGCGTGTTGCGGGTTGGCGAAAACCTCGGCCACCTTCCCCTGCTCGACGATTTCGCCCTTCTTCATCACCGCCACGCGATGCGCCAGGCGGCGCACGATGCCGAGATCATGCGTGATGAAGAGCATGGCCATGCCGGTTTCGCGCTGGAGATCCTTCAGCAAAGCGAGGATCTGCGCCTGCACGGTGACATCCAGCGCGGTGGTGGGCTCATCGGCGATGAGAAGCGCGGGCTCGTTCGCCAGCGCCATGGCAATCATCACGCGCTGGCGCTGCCCGCCCGAAAGTTGGTGGGGATAGGCGCCGAGCCGCTTCTCGGGCTCACGAATACCCACCTTCTGCAGCAGATCCAGCACGCGCGCCCGCGCCACCTCGCCGGAGAGACCGCGATGAATGGAGAGAATTTCGCCGATCTGCTGCTCGATCGAGTGCAGCGGATTGAGCGAGGTCATCGGCTCCTGGAAGATCATGGAGATCGCGTTGCCGCGCACGCTGCGCAAGGCCGCATCGCCGGCATTGATGAGGTCGCGCGCGGGCTTGCCCTCCTCGCTGAAGAGGATGCGGCCCGAGGGGTGATGCGCCGCGGGATAGTTCAGAAGGCCCAGCACCGAGAGAGCCGTGACCGACTTGCCGGAGCCCGATTCACCCACCAAGGCCAGCGTCTCGCCCTTCTCGAGGCTGAAGGAGACGCCGCGCACGGCAAGGCTCTCCTGCCCGCCCTGCCGGAAGGAAACCGCGAGGTTTTCGACCGTGAGGAGGGCGGTCATGCCGAAACCCTTGCCACAAGCCTTTCGATGACCTCTGGCCCCGGTTGAAGTACCTGCAGAGGAGCGACGGAGCGATGGCCTGCAGGGCTGAAGATCGAATACGCGTCCTCAAGCCGTTTCTCGTTGGTCAGGAACACATCGCATCCGGCTTCGAGGGCGGTCCCGAGATGAATGGCGTCGGGCAGTTTCAGGCTCCGTTTTTCTGCACGCAGAATCGCAGCATGCCGAAGGATGTCACGTTGTACCGGAACAACTTCGAGAACCTGGTTTGAGATGGTCCAGTTTTCATAAAGATTAATCAATTGAACGTCTCTGTTGCGAAGCGGGCTGACAAGCAGTTCAGCCAAAGTCAGTTCGCTTGTGACGAAAGCTTTGCTCTTCGCCGCCGCGATCAACCCCAGAATGATTTTTCGATCCTCATATCCCGTTTCAAAAAGCTGGATAAGAATGTTGGTGTCAAGATAGATGAGAGGCCGTGACAAAGGCGTCATTCCCACTCATCGCGCAACGCGCGGACACGGCGAACCGCCTCCTCGATCGATATCGGTTCGCGCTCACGGGACATTGCCCCCCCCTCAAGCATGGAGAGCAGCTCCGCCATGCTGAGCGGCTTTCGTTCTTCCTCGATCGTGACAGTGACCAGCGCATCGGGCGCAATGTCAGCACGCAAGTTCTCAGGCAGATCGCGAGCCGGAACATGATTGCGAATGATCCTGTTCATGAGAAAACTCCTTGCATGGGGTGGTCATAGCAAAATCTCATGCAAAGGTCTTCCTGGGGTCGAAGGCATCGCGCACCGCCTCGCCGATGAAGATCAGCAGCGAGAGCATGGTGGCGATGACGAAGAAGCCGGAAAAGCCGAGCCACGGCGCCTGCAGGTTCGATTTGCCCTGCTGGAGCAATTCCCCGAGCGAGGGCGAGCCCGGCGGCAGGCCGAAGCCCAGAAAGTCGAGCGAGGTCAGGGTCGTGATCGAGGAATTCAGCACGAAGGGCAGGTAGGTCAGCGTCGCGACCATCGCGTTGGGCAGGATATGGCGGATCATGATCGCGCGATCCCCCAGGCCCAAAGCACGGGCCGCATTCACATATTCGAAGTTCCGCGCGCGCAGGAATTCCGCCCGCACCACGCCCACCAGTGTCGTCCACTTGAAGAGAAGCAGGATGAACAGCAGGATGAAGAAGCTCGGCGTGATCACCGCCGAGAGGATGATCAGCAGGTAAAGGAGCGGCATGGAGGTCCAGATCTCGATGAAGCGCTGGAAGATCAGATCCACCTTGCCGCCGAAATAGCCCTGCACCGCCCCCGCCGCGATGCCGATGACCGATGCGAAGACCGCCAGAATGAGGCCGAACAGTACGGAAATGCGGAAACCGTAGATCAGGCGCGCGACGACATCGCGCCCGCGATCATCCGTGCCGAGCCAGTTCCATTCGATATCCCGACAGGACCTGCCGCCGGTTCTTGCCGCGGCTGCCGCACATTGCTCGGATGTGAGCAGCCAGGTCGGCGGCGCCGGCGCCGGCACCGGCAGGTCGCGGTTGATGGTGCGATGATGGAAGCGGATCGGCGGGAAGACCATGAAGCCGTTGGCGTTGATCTCCTCGGCGATCACGGGGTCACGATAATCCGTCACGGCGAGGAAGCCGCCGAATTTCTCTTCGGGGTAATCCACCAGCACGGGGAACAGCCATTCGCCCTTGTAATTCGCGACAATCGGCCGGTCATTCGCGAGGAATTCCGCGAAGAGGCTCAGGACGAACAAAACCAGGAAGATCCAGAAGGACCAATAACCCCGCCGGTTGGCGGTGAAGTTCTTGAGGCGCCGCTGGTTGAGCGGCGACAGCTTCACGAAGCGGCCCAGCAATCCGCCCGTTTCCGGCACGGGCGGCGCAAGCGGCGCGCGATCATCGGCGGCGAGTTCAGACATCGCGCGCCTCGAAATCGATACGGGGGTCGATATAGGTATAGGTGAGATCAGTCAGCAGCGTGATGACCAGGCCCATCAGCGCGAAGATATAGAGGGTCGCGAAAACCACCGGATAATCACGCCCCAAGGTCGCCTCGTAGGAGAGGAGCCCCAGGCCATCGAGCGAGAAGATCGTCTCGATCAGCAGCGAACCCGTGAAGAAGGCGTGGATGAAGGCGCCGGGGAAACCGGCGATCACGATCAGCATCGCGTTGCGGAAGACATGGCCATAGAGCACGCGCCGCTCGCTCAGGCCCTTCATACGGGCCGTAAGCACATATTGCTTGCGGATTTCATCGAGGAACGAATTCTTCGTGAGCAGCGTCAGTGTCGCGAATTGCGAGAGGATCATCGCCGTCAGCGGCAGCGTGATGTGCCAGAGGTAATCAAGGATTTTTCCACCCAGCGAGAGCTGCTCGAAATTCGAGCTGGTGAGGCCGCGCAGCGGAAAAATCTGCCAGAAGGAACCGCCGGCGAAGAGGACCACCAGCAGAACCGCGAAGAGAAAGCCGGGGATCGCATAGGCCACGACAATCACGCCGCTGGTCCAGACATCAAAGGCCGAACCATCCTTCACCGCCTTGCGAATGCCGAGCGGGATGGAGATCGCGTAGGCGATCAGCGTCATCCACAGGCCGAGGGAGATGGAAACCGGCATCTTCTCGAGGATGAGATCCACCACGCGGGCATCGCGGAAGAAAGAACGCCCGAAATCGAAGCGGGCGTAATCCCACACCATCTTGAAGAAGCGCTCATGCGCGGGCTTGTCGAACCCGAATTGTCTCTCGAGTTCCTTGATGAAGGCAGGGTCGAGCCCTTGCGCGCCGCGATAGCTGGAGGTTGCATCGCCCGCCCCGGCGCTCTGGCCGGCAGCCCCGATATCGCCGCCGCCACCGCCCACGCGGTTCGCGCCGCTCGCATCCTGCCCCTGCAATTGCGCGATGATGCGCTCGACAGGCCCGCCCGGCGCGAACTGGATGATGACAAACGACAGAAGAAGGATGCCGAGCAGGGTTGGCACCATCAGCGCGAGCCGGCGCAGGGTATAGGCCAGCATCAGCGTCCAAGCCTCTGCGCCTTGGACGCATCCCGCCACCAGGTCGCCATGGCGACGCTGGTCGGCGAGCCGGCCAGGGGGGGAATGGGCCCGGGCCGCTCGAACATGTCCCAGAAGGCGATAAAATGTTCGCCCGTATGCCAGGCGGGAATCCAGTAGCGCCCGGCGCGCAGCACTCGATCAAAGGCGTGCGCCGCGATGGTGATCTCCTCGCGCGTCCTGGCCGCGATGATGGCCTCGATGAGGGCATCCACCGCCGGGTCTGCGATCCCTGCGAGATTGCGCGAGCCTGGTGTCTTCGCGGCCTGCGAGCCGAACAGGGCGCGCAGGCTCTCGCCCGGCGCCATCGACATCACGAAGCGGGCCGAGAGGATGTCGAAATCGAATTCCTGCTGGCGCTTCTGGAACTGCGAGGGATCAACCACCCGGATAGCCCCCTCGATGCCGAGCAGGCGCAGATTCTTGATGATCGATTCCGTGTGCCGGCTGATGGCATTGTCGAATTCGAGGAATTCCACCTCCATCTTCGTGCCATCCGGCAGGCGCAGAATGTTGTCCGGTCCGCGCCTGGCGCCGGCCGCATTCAGAAGCTGAGAGGCCCGGCGCAGGATGTTGCGATCCTGCCCCGAACCATCGCTCTCGGGCGGCGACCAGGGCTCGCCGAACACCTCATCCGGCACCTTGCCGCGCAGGGGTTCGAGCAAGGAGAGTTCGGCCGGCGAGGGCTTGCCCTCGGCTCTCATGGGCGAATTCTCGAAATAGGAGGCGGTGCGCTTCCTCAATCCGAACATCAGGTTGCGGTTCACCCACTCGAAATCGAGCGCGAGCGCCATCGCCTCGCGCACGCGCGGATCGCGGAATTGCGGGCGGCGGGTATTCATGAACCAGCCCTGCGTGCCCGAGGGGCGGCCATCCACCGCCGTCTCGCGCTTCACGCGGCCATCCTTCATGGCGGGAAAATCGTAGCGCGTCGCCCAGATCAGCGAGGTGAGTTCCTCGCGGAAGGTGAAGGTGCCGGCGGTAAACGCCTGGAAGGCCGCCTCGCGATCGCGGAAATACTCGTAGCGGATGGTCTCGAAATTTCCCTGCCCGATCGAGACCGGAAGGTCCTTCGCCCAATGGTCGGCCACGCGGCGGAAGCTGATGGAGCGGCCGACATCCACCTTGTCCACCTTGTAGCCCCCGGAGCCGAGCGGGCTCTCGAGCGTGCCGGCATCGAAATCCCGTGTGGCATAATAGGCCTTCGAGAAAATCGGCAGCGAGGCCGCGACCAGCGGCAATTCCCGGCTGCGATTGGGCGCGAAGCGGATTTCGACCTCGTCGGGCGCGATGGCCTCGGCACCGAGCACGCGCTCCAGCGCGATGCGATAGCCCGCATGGGCCTTGTTGCTCTTCAGCGTTTCGAGCGTGAAGACCACATCGGCCGCCGTCAGCGGGCTGCCATCATGGAAGCGCGCCTGTGGCCGGAGCTTGAAGCGATAGCGCAGGCCGTCGGTGCTGCGGCGAACGCTCTTCGCCACAAGGCCGTAGAGTGAATCCGGCTCATCCAGCGAACCGGTCATCAGGCTGTCGTAGATCAGCCCCATCCCCGCTGCGCCATTGCCGCGCATGGAAAAGATGTTCAGCGTGTCATAGGTCGTGAAATTCTGGTTGCCCGAGAGAGACGTGATCTGGGTCGAGAATTCGCCCCCCTTGGGCGCATCCGGCCTCACGTAATCGAAATGTTTGAAATCGGCGGGGTATCTGAGATCGCCGAAGATGGACATCCCGTGGCTCTCTGGCTCGAAACCCGCCGAATCCGCGCCCTGCGCTTCCGCGCGCTCATGCGGCAACAGGGTGGAAACGCCAATGAGGGCCGCGCCGGAGAGAAACCTGCGCCGTGACAGGCTCAGGCGGGTGGCCAGCTCGATCGGATCTTCCCTCACGGTGCGATGCTCCCGGTTCAGCCGAATCACTTTCGGCAGCTTTTCCGAGACTATGGTGCGCGGAACGGTGAAGGCCAGAGGCCCGCCTTGGCTTTTGGGCAGCAAAGACGATGGAAAGAGCCGGAAGACAGAAATGAAAAAAGGCCGGTTTCCCGGCCTTGTCTCCACATTCCCCCGAATGACTGGCGATTATTGCGGGAGGGGAGCCGGCGAATCGGACTGCTGACGCATATAGGCGATCAGATCCGCGCGCTCGTCCGGGCGGGCAATGCCCGCGTAGTTCATCGAGGTGCCGGGCAGGTAGGCCTTCGGGTTCGCGATGAAGGCGTCGAGGGATTCAAAATCCCACTTCTCGCCCTTGGCCGCACGCTCCTTCAGCGCGTTCGAATAATTGAACCCGGCCGCGGAGCCCTTCACGCGGGCCACGACATTATACAGGAGCGGGCCCTGGCCGTTCTTGCCATCCTTCGTGAACTGGTGGCAGGCGGCACATTTGCGCGCAGCGGTGGCACCCTTCTCGGCGCTCGCCGAAGCTAGGCGCTTCGCGATCGGCTCGGCCTGCTGAGGTGCCGCCGGCGCTGCGGCAACCGCTGTCTCTGCCTGGGGCTCGGGCAATTCATAGCCAGCCTTGGTGATCGGCTTCTGATGCACCAGCATCCCCGAAAGAAAGCCGATGCCCATCGCCAGAGTCAGCATGCCGAGCACGGCACGGGCGACCTTGTTAATCTCATTCGAACCCATGCTCGCCCCTCGGCCTGCACGTCCCATGGGCCGGCGCAATGCCGGCGGACCGAAATGGGGCATTCACGTTTTCGCGCGCCCCGTCAAGCGGACTTCGCTATCCGCCTCATCGAGGGGCTGAATACTCGCTTTTCAGGGACGAAGGCAACCCGTATAAGCGCGCGCAACCGTGCTACCTTTGGCCGCTCGGTGCCGGCCTTGCCCGCTTGCGGAGCCTTCTTCATGTCCGACCCGCTGATCGTCATCCCGGCCCGCATGGCGGCCGTGCGCCTGCCGGGCAAGCCGATGGCCGATATCGGCGGCCAGCCGATGATCGTGCAGGTTTGGAACCGGGCGGTGGAATCCGGCATCGGCCCGGTGATCGTGGCGACGGATGCGCCTGAAATCGCCGAGGCCGTCCTGAGGGCCGGCGGGCAGGCGGTGATGACCCGTACCGACCACCCTTCCGGCTCCGACCGCATCCATGAGGCGGTGGAGAATTACGATCCCGACGGACGGCACGATGTGATCGTCAATGTGCAGGGCGACCTGCCCACGATTGATCCGCGCATCATCGCGGCCTCGCTGCTGCCGCTGGCTGATCCTTCGGTCGATATCGGGACGCTCGCAGCCGTCATTCGCCGCGAGGAGGAGAAGACCGCGAGCCATGTGGTGAAGGCCGTGGGCTCCCCGCTGAACCCCGGCCGCATGCGCGCACTCTACTTCACCCGCGCGACAGCCCCGTTCGGCGAAGGCGATCTCTTCCACCATATCGGGCTCTATGCCTATCGCCGGAATGCCCTGCGCCGCTTCGTGAGCCTGCCGCCGTCCCCGCTGGAGATGCGCGAGAAGCTCGAACAGCTCCGCGCCCTGGAAGCGGGGATGCGCATCGACATCACCGTGGTTGAAACCGTGCCGCTCGGCGTCGACACGCCCGAGGATCTGGAGCGCGCCCGCGCGCTGATCGCCGGGCGCTGAAGGAGAAGAACATGAAAAAGGTCATCGCCTTCCAGGGCGAGCGCGGCGCGAATTCCGAAATCGCCTGCGCCGAGGTCTATCCCGGCTGGGAGGCTTTGCCCTGCCCCACCTTCGAGGATGCCTTCGCGGCCCTTGGCGACGGCACCGCCGATCTCGCGATGATCCCGATCGAGAATTCCATCGCGGGCCGGGTGGCGGATATCCACCACCTGCTGCCGAAGTCGAATTTCCACATCATCGGCGAGCATTTCCTGCCGATCTATTTCCACCTCATGGCGGTGAAGGGTGCGAAGCTCGAGAACATCAAGACCGCCGAAAGCCATATCATGGCTTTGGGGCAGACGCGGCGCTTTCTGCGTAAGCACGGCATCAAGCCGGTGACGGCGGCTGATACCGCAGGCTCCGCGCGGCATGTCTCGGAAGCCGGGGACCCGACCCGCGCGGCGATCGCGCCCCGGCTCGCAGCAGAGGTCTATGGCCTCGATATCTTGGCCGAGCATATCGAAGACGAGAAGCACAATACGACCCGCTTCGTCATCCTCTCGCGGGAGGCACAGGATGCGCCGCAGGGCCGGGATACGTTGATGACGAGCTTCGTCTTCCGGGTGCGGAACGTGCCGGCCGCGCTCTACAAGGCGATGGGCGGCTTTGCGACCAACGGCATCAACATGACCAAGCTCGAGAGCTACATGGTCGATGGCCAGTTCTCGGCCACGCAATTCTATGCCGATGTGGAAGGGCATCCGGAGGATCGCAACCTCAAGCTCGCGCTGGAGGAACTCGCGTTCTTCTCGAAGGAATTGCGTATTCTCGGCACCTACAAGGCGCATCCCTACCGCAAGGAAGT
>NZ_JBJTDY010000003.1:0-27379 GCF_046092605.1 Rhabdaerophilum sp.
TTCTTCCAGTATCTGAACAGTCCGTCGGGCAAGCCGCGGGGAACACAATAAACGAATGAGCGGCCCGGAGCGCCGAGCGTGGCGCTCCGGGTTACGCCATTCATCCGATGGGGAGCGGATGATGGCCGGGGGAGCGAAAGCGGAGAAGTCCGGTCGCGGAGCATGGCCATGCGCGACCTTCTGATCGCACTGGCCCTGATGCTTGCGCTGGAAGGGCTCGCTTTCGCGGCCTTTCCGGGCGCCATGCGCCGGGCGATTCGGGATGCCGCGGAGACGCCGGAAGGCGTTCTCAGACTCGTCGGTATCGCCTCGGCGGTGATTGGAATTGCACTGGTCTGGGCGATCCGCGGGTTTCCCGCGATCAACCTGTTGTGAATGGGCTTTCGGGGGGTGGTCACGTCGCCAATTCGCCGCAATTGCTCCCCTTCTAACATGCAAGTGTCGCGGGCGGCGACCAGCGGAACAGGAATGAGGAACGAAATGTCTCAAGCCCTTCGGGTTAAGTTCGGAGGCCAGTCACAAGGCGCAGGAGCCGGCGTGACGCGGCTTCTCGCGGTTGTGATTTTGGCCGTGTCGGTGGTTTTGCCGGCGGCGGCGCAGAATTCGCGCGCGCCAGACGGTTTCGCGGATCTCGCGGAGCGCGTGATGGATTCGGTCGTCAACATCAAGGCCTCCCAGCGTGTGGCGCAGCGCAATGTGCCGGCGCCCCAGGTGCCGCCGGGTTCGCCCTTTGAGGATCTCTTCAACGACTTCTTCAACCGTCAGGGTCCGCGCGCGCCGCAGCAGGGCCCGCAGCCCAACCAGCGCTCGCAATCGCTGGGCTCGGGTTTCGTGATCGATTCCTCCGGCATCGTGGTCACCAACAACCACGTCATTGCCGAAGCCACGGACGTGTTCGTGGTGTTCAATGATGGTTCGGAGCTCAAGGCCGAGGTGCTCGGCAAGGACCCGAAGACCGATCTCGCGGTTCTGCGCGTGAAATCCGAAAAGCCACTCAAGGCAGTGAAGTTCGGCGACAGCGACAAGGCACGCGTCGGCGACTGGGTGATGGCGATCGGCAATCCGTTCGGCTTCGGCGGCTCGGTGTCGGCGGGCATCGTCTCGGCCAAGCAGCGCAACATCCGCTCCGGCCCCTATGACAGCTTCATCCAGACCGATGCGGCCATCAACAAGGGCAATTCGGGCGGTCCGCTCTTCAACATGGCCGGTGACGTGATCGGCATCAACACGGCGATCATTTCGCCGTCGGGTGGCTCGATCGGCATCGGCTTCTCTGTGCCCTCGAATCTCGCCATGCCGGTGATCCAGCAGTTGCGCGAATTCGGCGAGACCCGCCGCGCCTGGCTCGGGGTCGCCATCCAGGACGTGGATGACGAGACCGCCGAAGCCCTGAAGCTCGGCGCCAAGCGCGGCGCCATGGTGACAGGCGTCGACGAGAAGGGGCCTGCCAAGCCGGCCGGCATCGAGCGCGAAGATGTCATCGTGCGCTTCGATGGCCAGGACATCAAGAGCAGCCGCGACCTGCCGCGCATCGTGGCCCTCACCCCGATCGGCAAGGAAGTCGATGTTGTGGTGGTGCGCCAGGGCCGTGAGGTCGTGCGCAGGGTGACGCTGGGCCGCCTCGATGAATCGCCGCAGCAGGCCTCGTTCCAGCAGAACGATCCGCGCAACGCGAATCCCTCGAGCGGCGCCAACATCGTGCCGGGCCTCAATCTCGGCGCGCTCTCGCCGGAGGCGCGTCGCCGCTTCAACGTGAAGGACGGCATCGAGGGTGTGCTGGTGGGCCAGGTCGATCCGAACTCGACGGCCGCCGAGCGTCGCATCTCCGCTGGTGACGTGATCGTCGAAGTGCAGCGCGAGCCGGTGAAGTCGCTGGCGGATATCCGCAAGCGCATCGAGACGCTGAAGAGCCAGGGCCAGAAGCGCGCGCTGTTCTATGTGGCTTCCGGCCCGGAAGGCACCCTGCGCTATGTGACGCTGCCGCTCGAATAAGCGACGACGGACACCACGAATGCGAAAGGCGGGGCCAAAACCCCGCCTTTTTCATGCATCGCGACCTGCCCCTCAGGCCTCGACGATATCCTCGTCGCGAAAGCCTTGGGCGTAGAGCAGCGTGCGCAGATCCGTATGATCGATGCGGGCATGGGCGGCTTCCGCCACGATGGGCTTGGCACGGAAGGCGACACCAAGCCCGGCCTCGCCGAGCATCGCGAGATCATTCGCGCCATCGCCGACGGCCAGCGTTTCGCTGGCCGAGATTCCACGTGCATCACGCAGTTCGATCAGCGTCTCGCGCTTGGCTTCGCGACCGAGGATGGGATCGGCGACAAGGCCGGCAAACTGGTCATTCTCGATGATCAGCGTGTTCGAGCGATGCATGTTGAAGCCGATCATGGCGCTGATCGGCCCGGTGAAGATGGTGAAGCCGCCGGAAACCAGTGCCGTATAGGCGCCGGCCCTGCGCATGGTGCGCACCAGCGCCTTGCCACCGGGCGTGAAGGTGATCCGCTCGCCGATCATCCTTTCCACCACGTCCGCCGTCAGGCCCTTCAGCAGCGCGACGCGTTCGCGCAAGGCCGGCTCGAAGGCAATCTCCCCGCGCATGGCGCGCTCGGTGATGGCCGAGACATGGGCCTTCAGGCCGACGGCATCGGCGAGTTCGTCGATGCATTCCTGCCCGATCATCGTGGAGTCCATGTCGGCGAGGAACAGTTTCTTGCGCCGCGCGGCCGCCGGCTGGACGATGACATCCACCGGCGCGCCCGGCATGGCCGAAAGGATGGCCTCCCGTGCCGCCGTGAGCCCGGGCGGCAGGTGGAAATCAACAGCCCGACCGGGAGAGAGAACGCTCACTTCCGCTTGCGGCAAGGCCTCGCGCAGTCGCGCGAGGCGCGTTGGCTCGAGAAGCCCGCTGCCTTCCGGCACCACGACGGTCGCGACATGAGACGGATCGGCATTGGCGGCGGAGGCATTCATGGGCTAGATCCAGTTCCGGCAAGGAAGGAATTCGCGATGGCATTCGCCACCCTGATTGCAGGTCCGACCGCCAGCGGCAAGTCGGCTCTGGCGATCGCGGTGGCCGAACGCGGCGGCGCCTCCGTGATCAACGCGGATTCCATGCAGGTCTATGCCGATCTTCGGGTGCTCTCGGCCCGGCCGACCTTGGCGGAAGTGGCACGCGTGCCGCACGCGCTCTTCGGTTTCGTGCCTGCCGGGGAGGAATATTCCGTGGGGCGCTATCTCGCGGATTCGGCTCCCCTCATCGCCGAGGCGCGGGCTAAGGGCCGTGCCGTCGTGATCGCGGGTGGAACGGGGCTCTATTTCCGGGCGCTGACAGAGGGCCTTATGCCATCGCCGCCGATCCATGCTGCGGTGCGGGCGGGATGGCGGCAGCGCGCGGCGGCGGGGGAGGATCTGCATGCGGCGCTCCGCGCCTGCGACCCGCAGCGTGCAGCAGCCTTGCACCCTCAGGATACGCCGCGCATCCTGAGGGCCATCGAACTCTTTCACGCCACCGGCCGCACCTACACCGAATGGCTCCGCGACAATCCCGGCGAGCCACTGCTCCGGCCGGGTGAATGGCGGGGGATTTTTCTCAACCCGCCCCGCGCATTGCTGCATGCCCGGATCGATGCCCGTTTCGAGGCGATGATGGACGAGGGTGCGCCGGAAGAGGTGAGGGGGCTTCTGGCGCATCAGCCCCCCCTGCCGGCCAATCTCGGGGTGATGAAGGCTCATGGCGTGCCGCATCTCGCGCGCCTTTTGCGGGGCGAGATGGACCGCGCCGAAGCGGTTCGTCTTTCGCAGCGGGATACCCGCGCCTATGCGCGCCGGCAGGTGATTTTCGCGCGGCGGTATCTCGCCGGCAAACATTGGCAATGGGCGGAGAGCGCCGAAGAGGCACCCAGAGCATTTTCAAGCGAAGTGGATACCGGTTCGCGTGAAGAAAATGCGATCAAGTAAAGAGAGAAGCATTTTCAAGCGAAGCATGCCCCTGCGGAGGCGGGGGTGGATACCGGTTCGCGTGAAGAAAATGCGATATAAGAAAGAGATAAAGCATTTTCCGATCAGGTGCATGCCGGCGATCTTGTTCGATCAGATCGGAAAATGCTTTAGGCGGCTGCCGTAGAGCCGTCGCCGGGCTTCGCCTGCACCTCGATTTCGGTGCAGACCTTGTTACGGCCCGAGCGCTTGGCCGTGTAGAGCGCGCGGTCGGAGCGGTCCATCAGTTCGTCCAGATTGGTGCTTTTCCGGCACATGGCCACGCCCAGCGAAATCGTGGGGCGGATTTCATGCTCGCCCACGACCACCACGGTCTGTTCGATGCGCCGGCGCAGCTTTTCGGCGAAGGCGATGGCGGAGTCGATATCCGTATCCGGCAGGATCACGGCAAATTCCTCGCCGCCCACGCGCGCCGCCATGTCCGTGTTGGGGCGCAGGGGCGCCTGCAGCACATCGGCCACGCGGCGCAGGACGGTGTCGCCCGCGCCATGCCCATAGGCATCGTTGATGTGCTTGAAATGGTCGATGTCGAGCGAGATCAGCGCCAGCGGGCGATGCGCGGTCTGGCTTTCGGCCAGCTTCACCAGGGCCGATTCGCGGAATGCGCGACGGTTTGGCAGGGAGGTCAGCGGATCGAGATGGGCAAGCGCCCAAAGCTCCTGCTCCAGCCCGCGGCGTTGTTCCATCTCGTCCATCAGCATCTTCTTCTGATGTTCGAGCTCAAGCTGGGCGCGCTTCTGGGTCGTGATGTCGTGGAAGGAGGCGAGCACGCCGTCCTTGGTCGGCATCGAGGAGACGCGCAGCCAGCGGGAATCGGTCTGGAAGCGATGGTGGAACTCGAATTGCGCCGCCTTGCCCGAACGCAGGACCGTGAGGTTTCGGGCCCAGGCACCGGCCGTCGCGACATCGCCGAACAGGCCCATCATCGAGGTGCCGACCAACTTGTTGGTATCCAGATGGCCGGAAAGCCGGGCCGCTGTCTTGTTCGCATAGAGCACGACCGCATCCATCACTTCGCCATGCTGGTCGCGCACCGGGGTTGCCGCGATCATCGCTTCGGGCGTGTTGTCGAGCATGTTGCGAAGAAAGTCGTCCTTGTTCTCCCGCGGCATGCACAAGGCCACGAACATGCGGCGATGCGCGCTGTCCTCCATCGGAAGGAACAGGCATTCCCAGTGATGCACCAGACATTTCGGTTTGGTGATGTGGTTGATGCAGACTGCATCGTTCTGTTCATGGGCCTCCTGGCAGCCGATGCGATAGAGTTCGGCCGTTTCGGGCGCGATGGAGGAAGTTGATTTCCCGGTAAGCGCCTGGCCATCATGGTCGGGCACGCGAGCCCCGGCATAGAGAAAAGCAAAGCCGCCTTCGCCATTTTGCTCGAGCACCACCAGATGCGAACCATAGGCCTTCATCACCTCGCTGGTGAGCATGGCGATGGTGCCCTGCCCGCCCTGGGCACGCTCCTTCCGGTAGAGGCGCAACAGATACGAGGCTTCTCCCGAGCGTAGCCGAACCTCGATATCTGCTGTGAAGACCTCGTTCAGCACGTGCTGCTTTCATCTTGTTCGAAACGATCAGACCAGTTTTATGCGGTATTTCTTTGCAAATCGTTCATGAGTTGGGTGCGCTCGACGCACTTGTCAGCGCGACACGGGACCCTAAATCTGACGGTAACGGTGCTGGCATAACGAATGTGCATCGGAAGAAAAAGGGAGGATGGAGACCATGACCACGAAAAACGGGACTTCCGGCACGCGCCGGTCTGTCATGAAGACACTCGGAGTGGCTGCTGCCGCGACGGTCGCGATGCCGAATGTCAGCCGCGCGCAGACGATCAGCTGGAAGTTTCAGTCGACATGGCCGACCAAGGACATCTTTCACGAATTTGCGCAGGATTTCGCCAAGCGCGTGAATGATATGGCGGGCAACCGGCTGAAGCTGGAAGTTCTCCCGGCGGGTGCGATCGTCCCGGCCTTCCAGATGCAGGATGCGGTGAATGCCGGCATTCTCGATGGCGGTCATGGCGTCTGCGCCTACTGGTATGGCAAGAACAAGGCCTTCTCGCTGTTCGGCACGCCACCGGCGCTTGGCTGGGATGCGAACGGCTTCCTGAGCTGGATGAACTATGGTGGCGGCTACGATCTCTACAATGAACTCGTCGGCAGCATCATGAAGCTGAACCTCGTCGGCTTCCTCACGGGCCCGATGCCGTGCCAGCCGCTCGGCTGGTTCAAGAAGCCGGTGACCAGCGCCGACGATTTCAAGGGCCTGAAGTATCGCACGGTCGGCCTCGCGGCGGATCTGATGCGCGAAATGGGCGCCGCCGTGACCATCCTCGCTGGTGGTGAAATCGTTCCCGCGCTGGAGCGTGGCGTGATCGATGGCGCGGAATTCAACAACCCGACTTCCGATTCGCTGCTGGGCTTCCCGGAAGTGTCGAAGGCCTACATGCTCCGCTCCTTCCATCAGGATGCGGAAGCCTTCGAGATCATCTTCAACAAGGGCAAGTTCGATGCGCTGCCGGCCGAACTGAAGGCGATCGTGAAGTATTCGGCCGAATCCGCCTCATCCGACATGCTGTGGAAGGCGCTCGACCGCTACTCCAAGGACATGGAGGCCCTGAGGGGTCGTGGCGTCCAGATCATCGAGACGCCGACGGCCGTCCTGCAGGCCCAGCTCGATGCCTGGGGCAAGGTGATCGAGAAGCTCTCGGCCGAGAACGCCTTCTTCAAGAAGGTCGTCGACAGCCAGATCGCCTGGGCCAGGCGCATGCGCACCTACGAGATCGCCAACACGCCGGACCGGCTGATGGCCTCGAAGTCCATCCTCAAGATCTGACAAACCTGAACCCGGGGGAGGTGGCCGCAAGGGCCTCCTCCCTTGCGTTTTCGGATACCGGCTCGCCTTCCAGAAGGCCGGATCCGCCCTAGCAGTCGAGGGGGCGTCATGCCGAATATTTCCTCGCCGCATCTCAATGCGGTCCTCTGGTCGGCCGCGCTGGCGGTTCTTGCCTATCTGGCGCTGGTCGTCTTCACCAATCGTCGCTCGCTCTCCATCGACACCGTGCTGCATGGCATCGACCAGATCTCGGTGGCGGTCGGGAAGTTCGGCGCCTGGTCGATTGTGATCCTCACGCTCGCGATGTGCTACGAGGTTTTCGCGCGCTACCTGTTGCAAGCGCCCACGGAATGGGCGTTCGACATGAGCTACATCCTCTATGGCACCCTCTTCATGCTGGCCGGACCCTATGCGCTGTCTCGCAACGGGCATGTGCGCGGCGACTTCCTTTACCGGCAATGGCCTGTGCGCCGGCAGGCCGCATTCGATCTTGTTCTCTATTTCCTGTTCTTCTTCCCCGGGATTCTCGCCCTCTGCTATGCCGGCTATGGCTTTGCGGCCTTCTCCTGGATGATCGGCGAACATTCCTCGAACTCGCCCAATGGTCCGCCCCTCTACCACTTCAAGACGCTCATCCCGCTCGTGGGCGGGCTGATGCTGCTGCAGGGCTGCGCCGAGGTGGTTCGCGCCTTCCGTGCCCTGAAGTCCGGCGAATGGCCGCAGCGCCTCCATGACGTGGAGGAAACCGAAAAGATCATTCTCGAGCAGGCCGAAGCTGCGCAGAAGGGCATTGCGTGATGTTGGGATTGTCGAACCCGGAACTCGGCGTGCTGATGCTCGCCCTGTTCATCGTCTTCATCATGTTCGGGTTTCCGATCGCCTTCACGCTGATGGCCCTCGGATTCTTCTTCGGCTATATCGCCATGGGCGACACCGTGCTGCAGCTCGTGGTGCAGCGCGCCTATTCGGTGATGGCGAATGACGTGCTGGTCTCCATCCCGCTCTTCGTCTTCACGGGCTACATCATCGAGCGAGCGAACATCCTTGACCGATTGTTCAAGTCGATCCAGCTCGCGATCGGCTGGATGCCGGGCGCGCTGGCCGTGGCGACGCTTGCAACCTGCGCGATCTTCGCGACCGCCACCGGCATTGTCGGCGCGGTGGTGACGCTGATGGGCCTGCTGGCTTTCCCCGCCATGCTGCGCGCGGGCTACGACGTGAAGCTTTCCGCCGGCGTGGTCTGCGCGGGCGGATGTCTCGGCATTCTCATTCCGCCCTCGGTCATGCTGATCCTCTATGGTGCGAC
This sequence comes from Rhabdaerophilum sp., assembly GCF_046092605.1. Taxonomy (NCBI): domain Bacteria; kingdom Pseudomonadati; phylum Pseudomonadota; class Alphaproteobacteria; order Hyphomicrobiales; family Rhabdaerophilaceae; genus Rhabdaerophilum; species Rhabdaerophilum sp. The sequence continues at coordinate 8,150 of NZ_JBJTDY010000003.1, forward strand.
GGCCGGCGTTTCCGTTCCGAAACTCTATGCCGGCGCCCTGTTCCCGGGCTTGCTGCTGGCGGGCCTGTACATGACCTATGTGGTGGTTCGCTGCATGATCACGCCATCCCTGGCGCCCAAGCTGCCGCCGGAGGAAAGGGCGAAGCTCGGCATCGATCTCGGCAAGGACAAGCTGTTCGTGCTGGGCTACATCGCGATCGCGGTGGTTGCGGTTCCGGCAGTCTATTATGGCGTGCTCGCGCTGGAAGGCCTCATCAACGCGATCAAGACGGCCACGGCTCCTGCCGGAGCACGGGTGCGTCTTGTCGATTACGAGGTGCCGCCTTTCGTCATCCAGGCCGTGATCGCCGGGGGTATTGCCGGCCTCGTGGCCTTGCTGGTGCTGGGGCGCATGGTCTTCGTGGCGCTTGTATCGAGCTTCTTCCCGCTGACGCTGCTGATCATGTCCGTGCTCGGCGCGATCTTCTTCGGCATCGCCACGCCGACGGAAGCCGCAGCGGTGGGCTCGCTGGGTTCGCTGCTGCTGGCGGCGGCCTATCGCTCGCTGAGCTTCGACAAGGTTCGGGAGAGCGTCTATCTCACCGCCCGCACGGCCGCGATGGTGTGCTGGCTGTTCGTCGGCTCTTTCATCTTCTCGTCGATCTTCGCCTATCTCGGCGGGCATGAGCCCATCAAGGCCTTCATGAACTGGATGAACCCGTCGCCGACGATGTTCCTCATCCTGACCCAGATCATCATCTTCGTGCTGGGCTGGCCGCTCGAATGGACCGAGATCATCGTGATCTTCGTGCCGATCTTCCTGCCGCTGTTGCAGCAATACGGGGTGGACCCGCTGTTCTTCGGCATCCTGATCGCGCTGAACATCCAGACCTCGTTCCTCTCGCCGCCGGTGGCGATGGCACCCTTCTACCTGAAGGGCGTGGCACCGCCTCACGTGACGATCAACCAGATCTTCTCCGGCGTGATGCCCTTCCTCTGGCTTGTGCTCTTGGCAATGGTTCTGGTTTATGTCTTCCCGGACATTGCGCTCTGGCTGCCGCGCTATCTCTACGGCTGAGGGCCGTTACTAACCCGTTGACGATGCGGGGCGGATGTGTGTAGCTTCCACCCTCTGGATTCTGGAGCGGAACCGTGACCCGTCTCATTCTTGTATGCTGCGCGCCGGGGAGGGAATTGGCCTAACGAGCCTTTGCCCTGACGGCGCGCATTCCGAAGGCCCCTGCAGCGGGCCTTTTTTGTTGCCTTTTTTCACCCCACGCCCCAAACGACCCCCGCGAGAACCCGCGAGTACACCCCGGAGATAAACCGATGACCGAGATGATGACCGGCGCAGAAATGGTGGTGCGTGCCATGCAGGACCACGATGTGGATACCCTGTTTGGCTATCCCGGCGGCGCGGTTCTTCCGATTTATGATGCGCTGTTCCAGCAGAATTCCGTGCAGCACATCCTCGTGCGGCACGAACAGGGCGCGGTGCATTCCGCCGAGGGCTATGCCCGCTCCTCCGGCAAGGTGGGCGTTGTGCTCGTGACCTCCGGCCCCGGCGCCACCAATGCCGTGACCGGCCTGACCGATGCACTGATGGATTCCATCCCCGTGGTCTGCTTCACCGGCCAGGTGCCGACGCATCTCATCGGTTCGGATGCCTTCCAGGAATGCGATACGGTGGGCATCACCCGACATTGCACGAAGCACAACTACCTCGTGAAGCGCATCGAGGATCTGCCGCGCATCATCCACGAGGCCTTCTACGTGGCGAAATCCGGCCGCCCCGGCCCGGTGGTGGTGGATATCCCGAAGGACATCCAGTTCCAGCGCGGCGTCTACACCCCGCCGGGCGAGATCATGCACAAATCCTATCGCCCGAAGACGCAAGGGGATCGCGGGCAGATCGAGCGCGCGGTGGAGCTGATGATCCGCGCGAAGCGCCCGGTCTTCTATACGGGTGGCGGCGTCATCAATGCCGGGCCAGAAGCCAGCCGCCTGCTGCGCGAACTCGTGCGCCTCACGGGCTTTCCGGTGACCTCCACGCTGATGGGGCTCGGCGCCTATCCGGCGAATGATCCGCTCTGGCTCGGTATGCTGGGGATGCACGGCACCTACGAAGCCAACCTTTCGATGCATGGCTGCGACGTGATGATCAATATCGGCGCGCGCTTTGATGATCGCATCACCGGTCGCCTCGATGCCTTCTCGCCCTATAGCCGGAAGATCCATGTCGATATCGATCCGTCCTCGATCAACAAGAACGTGAAGGTCGAAGTGGGCATCATCGGCGATGCCGCGTCGGTGCTCGCCGATATGCTCGAAATCTTCCGCGCGAAGAAGCGCGCCGAGCAGGCGGAGGAAATCCGCCCGTGGTGGAAGGAGATCAACACCTGGCGGGCCCGCAATTCGTTGAGCTACAAGCATTCGAAAGAGGTCATCAAGCCGCAATACGCGGTGGAGCGACTTTACCAGCTCACCAAAAACCACAAGACCTTCGTCACGACCGAAGTGGGTCAGCACCAGATGTGGGCGGCGCAGCACTTCCATTTCGACGAGCCGAACCGCTGGATGACCTCCGGCGGCCTCGGCACCATGGGCTATGGCCTTCCGGCGGCGATTGGCGTGCAGCTTGCGCACAAGGACGCCCTGGTGATCGATATCGCGGGCGAGGCCTCAATCCTGATGAACATGCAGGAAATGAGCACGGCCGCGCAGTATCGCCTGCCGATCAAGATCTTCATCCTCAATAATGAGTATATGGGCATGGTGCGCCAGTGGCAGGAATTGCTGCATGGCGGGCGCTACTCGGAGAGCTATTCATCGGCGCTGCCGGATTTCGTGAAGCTCGCCGAGGCCTATCACGCCAAGGGTATCCGCTGCGGTGATCCGGCCGAACTCGATGCGGCCATCCAGGAGATGATCGATTATCCCGGCCCGGTGATCTTCGATTGCCTTGTGGCGAAGGAAGAGAACTGCTTCCCGATGATCCCCTCGGGCAAGGCGCATAACGAGATGATCCTGCCGGATTTCGAAGGCGATACCGGTTCGGTCATCGATGCCAGGGGCAAAGAGCTGGTGTGACGCTCCGGCCTTTCCGAAGAACCCGATTCCATCTTCCAACGCGACGAGCCTGACCGATGAACACCTCCCACTACCCCACGCTCACGACCCAGCAGGTGATCGAGAAGCGCACGCTCTGCGTTCTCGTGGATAACGAGCCGGGCGTGCTGGCGCGCATCTCCGGCATGTTCTCCGGCCGGGGCTATAATATTGAATCGCTCACGGTTTCGGAGACCGAGCACGAGAAGCACCTCTCGCGCATCACGATCGTCACGAGCGGCACGGCGAGCGTGCTGAACCAGATCGAGGCGCAGCTCGATCGCCTCGTGCCGGTGCACAAGGTGGTGAACCTCACCGCCAAATCCTCCATCGAGCGCGAGCTGGCGCTGGTGAAGGTGCGCAGCAAGGGCGAGCACCGCATGGAGGCGCTTCGCCTCGCGACCGCCTTCGGCGCGAAGCCGGTCGATGCGACCCTCGACAGCTTCGTGTTCGAACTCTCCGGCCCGTCGGAGGATGTCGAGCGGTTCATCAACCTCATGGCCGATATCGGCCTCGTGGAAGTCAGCCGCACCGGCGTCGCAGCCATCGCGCGGGGGAACGAGGGGCTCTGAGCCATTCCGCCGCGTGATGGCTCCATCACGCGATTGCGTTGGTCGCACCGGGAAAGGCTCGCTAGCCTCGCGCCTCTTTCGGGGTGATGATGCCGCTTGACCTGCTCCTCGCCTTTCTGGGCTTTGCCTTCGCAAGTTCGGTGACTCCGGGACCGAACAACATGATGCTTGTGGCGTCGGGCGTGAATTTCGGCGTCCGGCGCACGCTTCCGCATGTCGCGGGCATCAATGTCGGGTTTCCGGTCATGCTGCTGCTCACGGGCCTCGGGCTCGGGCAGGTCTTCCACCGCTACCCCGCGATCTACTTCGTGATGAAGGTTGTGGGCATTCTCTACATGCTCTGGCTCGCATCGAGGATCGCGACCTCCGGGCCGGTGAAGGAAGGGCAGGATGCGGTGGGCAAACCCATGACCTTCTGGCAGGCGGCGGCTTTCCAGTGGGTCAACCCCAAGGCCTGGGCGATGGTGATGGGCGCGATCGCGGCCTATACCGTGCCCGAGAATTATATCGGCTCGTTGCTCATCATCACCGCGGTCTATGCGCTGGTGGGAACGCCGGGGTCGCTGGTCTGGGCGATGTTCGGCGCGGCGCTGCGCAACGGGTTGCGTGATCCGGTGAAGGTGCGCTGGTTCAACCTCGCCATGGCCACCCTGCTTTTGCTCTCGCTCTACCCGGCCGTGATGGACCTGATCACCCATTGAATCCGTTTGACGACCGGGCATGCATGGCTTAGCAAGACGCCGAACCGTAACGTTCGTTACGATGCGATCGAGCCCGGATTGACCGCCACCGCCGCGCTTTCCCCGGATGAGCCGAGCCCGCGCCAGATCGAGGTGCTGGAGGCGACCTTGCGTCAGATGATGACGGAAGGGCAGGCGGTGACGATGAACTCTGTCGCCAGGGCCGCGAGCTGCTCCAAGGAGACGCTCTACAAGTGGTTCGGCGACCGCGACGGATTGCTGACTGCCACCGTGAAATGGAAGGCCTCGCGCGTGCATGTCGGCGCTGTGGAGCCGGGGCGCCTGGATCGAGCGGCGCTTGTGGCGCGGCTCGAGGAATTCGCGCGGAACTGGCTTACGGTGATTTCCTCCGAGACCTCCATTGCGTTGAACCGCATCGCCATCGGCGAGGCGGGGGCGAAGAAGGGGCATCTCGGCGCGATCGTGCTGGAAAATGGCCGCTTCGCGCTCGGCAATCGCCTGAAACCGGTGCTGGAAGCGGGGCGCGATGCCGGGCTTCTTATCTTCGATGACAGCGAGGAAGCCTTCCGCACCTTTTTCGGCCTGATGGCGCGTGACGTGCAGATCCGCCTGCTGCTGGGCGATTCCCTGGAGCTTCCGCCCGCGATCATCCATTCCGAGGCGGCCCGTGCCGCCCGCCAGTTTCTCGCCCTCCATGGGGCGGAAAGCCAGACATGAACGCTCAACCAAGGAAGGACCTTTAACATGCGCGTTTATTACGATCGCGATGCCGATCTCAACCTGATCAAGTCGAAGAAGGTGGTCATCGTGGGCTATGGCTCGCAGGGCCGTGCCCATGCGTTGAACCTGAAGGATTCCGGCGCGAAGGAAATCCGCGTCGCCCTGAAGCCGGGCTCGCCGACCGCCGCCAAGGTGGAAGCCGATGGCCTCAAGGTGATGTCGGTCGCCGATGCCGCCAGGTGGGCGGACCTGATGATGATGGCCACCCCGGACGAACTCCAGGCCGACATCTACAGATCGGACATCGCCCCGAACATCCGCGACGGCGCGGCCATTGCCTTCGCCCAGGGCCTCAACGTGCATTTCGGCCTGATCGAGCCGAAGAAGACGGTCGACGTCGTGATGATCGCGCCGAAGGGCCCGGGCCACACCGTGCGCGGCGAATACCAGAAGGGCGGCGGCGTGCCCTGCCTCGTGGCCGTGCACCAGGATGCCTCGGGCAACGCGCTCGATCTCGCGCTCTCCTATGCCTGCGGCGTCGGCGGCGGCCGTTCAGGCATCATCGAGACCAACTTCAAGGAAGAGTGCGAAACCGATCTCTTCGGCGAGCAGGTCGTGCTCTGCGGCGGTCTCGTGGAACTCATCCGCGCAGGTTTCGAAGTGCTGGTGGAAGCCGGCTATGCGCCGGAAATGGCCTATTTCGAGTGCCTGCACGAGGTGAAGCTCATCGTCGACCTCATCTATGAGGGCGGTATCGCCAACATGAACTACTCGATCTCGAACACGGCCGAGTGGGGCGAATACGTCTCCGGTCCGCGCATCATCACGGCCGAGACCAAGGAAGAGATGAAGCGCGTGTTGAAGGACATCCAGACCGGCAAGTTCACCTCGGAATGGATGCAGGAATATCGTTCAGGCATGGCGCGTTTCAAGGGCATCCGCCGCATGAACGACAGCCACCAGATCGAGCAGGTCGGCGAGAAGCTGCGCGGCATGATGCCGTGGATCTCGGAGAACAAGCTCGTCGACAAGGCGCGCAACTGAGGCGATCGAGAACCGGGAAGCGAGGCGGCTAGGCTCTCGTTTCGCGGGTGAAAGATTCGAAGGCGCGGGAATTTCCCCGCGCCCTTTTCATGCCGGCAACATAGTGGTTTTCCACCCTTGCGCGCTTTCGCCGTGCCGCTACCTTCTTCCTACCAACAAGAATGAGGGAGAAATGCCTATGAAGACCCCCTTCACCCGTCGTGCCGTCATGGCCGGCATCGCCGCTCTCGGCTTCGGCAGCATGGCGAGCCCGGCCCTGGCGCAAGGTTTCCCCAACAAGCCGATTACGATGGTCGTCCCTTTCGCGGCGGGCGGCGGCACGGATATCGCCGCGCGTATCATCGCACCCAAAATGTCCGAGTTGCTTGGGCAGAATGTGGTCATCGAGAATGTCGCTGGAGCCGGTGGCAACATCGGCACGAGCCGTGTCGCGAAGGCGCCAGCCGATGGCTACACGCTGCTGATGGGCACCATCTCGACGCACGCTATCAATCCGGCCGTGTTCAAGGCGATGCCGCATGATGTGGTGAAGGACTTTGCCCCGATTTCGCTGCTCGTGCTGGTACCGAGCGTGCTGACCGTTTCGAACGATTTCCCGGCAAGCAACGTCAAGGAACTGATTGCCCGCCTCAAGGCGGAGCCCGACAAGCATTCCTACGCCTCCTCTGGCGTGGCGACGCCGCAGCATCTCGGTGGCGAATTGTTCAAGACCATGACCGGCACGAAGATGCAGCACATTCCCTATCGCGGCGGCGGGCCGGCCCTGCAGGATGTGGTCTCCGGCAAGGTCGCGATGATCTTCGACAACCTGCCGTCTTCCGCCGAGCAGATCCGGGCCGGCAAGGTGCGTGGCTTCGCGGTGACCACCAAGACACGCTCCCCCGCCTTTCCCGACATGCCGACGATGGAGGAAGCGGGCCTGCCAGGCTATGAGATCTATTCGTGGAATGCGCTGTTCGCCCCGGCGGGCACGCCCAAGGATATCGTGGCCAAGCTCAATGATGCGGCGAACCAGGCCATCAAGGATCCCGTCATCGCGAAACGCCTGTCGGACCTCTCCAACGTGATCGTGGGAACCACGCCCGAGCAGCTTGGTGAGCATGTGAAGGCCGAGCTTGCGAAATGGGGCCCGATCGCCAAGGCCGCCGGCGCCTCCGTGGAATGAATGCGGCCTGAAACCGGGCTTGCGCAAATCCGGTCGCCCCATGACGATGGGGCGGTCAGGAATCCCTTTGATCATGAATCGCATTCGCATCGCGACCTTCAACACCGAGAACCTTTTCACCCGGCCGGAATTCCTGAATTTCGGCGGGCGCCCCTCGGATCGTCGCATCGGCATGGTCGAGTTCAAGGATGCCGAGGAGCTGCGTCAGGCGCGGCGCATCTCCGAGGCCACGCTCTCCCGCATCGAGCGCCAGCTCACCGCGCAGGTGATCCTCGATGCGGATGCCGATTTCGTCGCCTTGCAGGAGGTGGATGATCGGGCGGCGCTCGAACTCTTCCGCGACGATTTCCTGCATACGCATCTCTCGCCGCGCCTCGCGCAGGCGCTGAGGCCGAAACTGCCGGCGCTGCTTGCCGAGGCAAATCGCCTGCATGGCGAGGAGCCCGACAACCCCGAGCAGGCCCGCGTCAGGGCGGCATGGCTGGAAGAAGCGCTGGATCGCGAGCGTCGCGCCATCGGCCGGCACCTCTACTACGATGATTTCGACGTGATCGAGGGAAATGACCGGCGTGGCATCGATCTCGGTTTTCTCTCGCGGCTCAAGCCAGGAAAAGTCACCCATTACGCGGCCTTCACTTACGATGATTTCGGCCTGTGGAGCGCGGAGCTTGCGCGCATCGCCGAGCAGGACTGGCGCAATTATGGCTCTGTGGGCGACAAGCCCGATGGCTCCATGCGTGTGTTCTGCCGCGATGTCGTGGCGGTGGATCTGGATGTGGGCGGCAAGCCACTGACCATCTTCAACTGCCATTTCAAATCGAACACCAACGGCCCGCGTGACAAGGGCAGGACCATCCGCGAGGCTGAGGTGAAGGCGCTGGCCGAGATCGTGCGGCGGCGCTTCCCGGACCCGGCGAGGGGAAACTGGGTGCTCTGCGGCGATTTCAACGATTACACCGAGGTCGACGGCTCGCCCGAGATGTACAGCCTCAGGACCGGCCAGCGGCAGCTCTCCACGCTGGGGCCATTGGTCGATCCCGCGCCGGACGGTCTTGGGGCGTTCGATTCCGTCCTCTGGATCGAGGACCCATGCGACCGCTGGACAACCTATTATCCGGCGGAAGACCTGCATACTTCGCTTGACCATATCTTCCTCTCGCCGGCGCTTGCCGCCGCGAATGCAAAGCGACCGGCGGCCGAGCGTGCGCCGGAGATCCTGCGCCGCGGCATGAGCTGGTCCATTCCACGCGGGCCCGAGCGCTATCCCGGCGTGGGCATCAATGATCCGAAGGCCTCCGATCACGCTCTCATCGCCATCACGCTGCAACTTCCGTGAAAAGCCGGCCCAGCTTCGCGCCTTGCTGATGCATCCATCACATTTCGGAACTGGACAGGCGGGGCCTGCGCCGTCGAGATTGCTGGCATGGCGATCCTTTCCATTCAAAGTCATGTGGCCTACGGGCATGTCGGCAATGCCTCGGCAGTCTTCCCGATGCAGCGGCTGGGCGTCGAGGTCTGGCCCATTCACACCGTGCAGTTCTCCAACCATACGGGTTATGGCGCCTGGCGGGGGCAGGTCTTCGATGCCGGGCTCATCGCCGATTGCGTGAGCGGCATAGCCGAACGCGGCGTGCTCGGCCAATGCGAGGCGGTGCTTTCGGGTTACATGGGCTCGCATGATACGGGCTCGGCCATTCTTGATGCCGTGGCGCGGGTGCGCGCAGCCAACCCCCGGGCCGTCTACGCCTGCGATCCCGTCATCGGCGATGTGGGCCGGGGCATCTTCGTGCGGCCGGGAATCCCGGAATTCATGCGGGATCGTGCTGTGCCCGCGGCCGATCTCATCACGCCGAACCAGTTCGAACTGGCCTGGCTCGCGGGCCGCGAGATCGCCACGCTCGCCGACCTGCGCGCGGCCCTGGCCACCCTGCACGCCATGGGCCCGAAGACCGTGATGGTCACATCCCTGATGCTGGACGATACGGCTTCCGATGCGGTGGATATCGCCGTGTCCCATCCCGGCGGATTGCACCGGATGCGCACGCCGAAGCTCGATTGCCATGTGAATGGCGCGGGAGATTGCATCGCCGCCTTGTTTCTCGTGCATTGCCTGCGGATGAGGGACCCTGCACGCGCGATGCAGCGCGCGGGATCGTCTGTCCACGGGCTCCTCACGCGGACGGTGGCGGCCGGGTCGCGGGAGATCCTGACGGTGGCGGCGCAGGAAGAATTTGTCGAGCCTTCGCGAATTTTTGCACTCGAAAGCGTGGCTTGAGCGAGGAAACGGCCGGCAAACTGGCCCTTTCCTTTTTTATCTGCCGAAAGCGATCAAAACCGGACATCCGATCGCGCAGGCGATCAAAAGCGCACACCCGATCGCGCAGGCGATCAAAAGCGCAACTTGCTCCTGATGGCTTCTTTGGCGTTCTTCGGCACCCCGTTGCGGGCCACCAAATCGTTCCAACCCTTGAAGCGGCCGCCCTTGTTGCGCGCCTTGATGATCGCCTTGGCGCGGGCCGAACGGACCTTCTCGAGATTTTCGGGTTCCGCTCCCGTGGCGGCATTCGGGTTCACGAGCTGGGCTTGGGGAGAGGCGGGGCGCAGGGGCGGCGCGGCTATCTTGGGCGCAGATGTTATCGGCTCCGAAACCAGATCAGCGCCGTGAACTGGGCGAGGAGAAGGAATGAACCGATTGCACACCAACTCCAGTTTATGACGGAGAAGGTCGAGGCGATGTAAGCAAGCCAGGGCGCGAAATCCGTCGGGTTTGAAAGCATGATCAGCGTGAAAATGTTTTCGATCACGTCCGATGCGGCAATGGCAGGCGCAATAGCGGCCAAAACAAGCGCAAGGCGGCGCCAGCCGGGATTGGGTTGCGCCTTGGCGATCAGGATGTGAATGAAGAAAAGCAGGCTCAAAAGTCCTGCGATGAAAATGAAATCCACCAATTGTGTGATGCGATAGATCTCGAACGTCCCATTCTTCAGAAGAAATTCATACCAGCCGCGAACCGACTCGGGGCTGAAGTTCAGCTGCCCGGGAATGAGTGCCGGCGGATAGGCCGATCTTTCATACAAGATCGTTGCCCAGGTCAGGCCACCCGCGCCGATCAGCATACTGATGGCGATGGCAATCCCGAGCTGGCCGTAACTCCAGCGTTCGGCGAGCTGGCCGAGGCGGTGCGTGACGCGTTCCAGAAACGGAGCCATGGAGCTCGACAATCCCGATGTCATGTTAATGAACGCGATCTTGCATATCTTTCAGACAGTTTCAAGCAGTGTGGCCCGAAGCTGCCTCAACGATCGCGGCCGAGAAGGAACGCTTCGAGCCGCGCAGATCATTGTAGTTGAGGTGGCGGCGTGACAGCAAAAAAAGGACCGGCAGACCGGCCCTTTCCATTTTCAGCCACCCAGAACGTCAAAAGGGGACACCCGATCGCGCAGGCGATCAAGAGCGCACACTCGATCGCGCAAGGCGATCAAAAGCGTACTTTGTTCTTGATGGCTTCTTCGGCGTTCTTCGGCACCACGTTGCGGGCCACGAAATCGTTCCAATCCTTGAAGCGGCCGCCCTTGTTGCGGGCCTCGATGATCGCCTTGGCGCGGGCCGAGCCAATCTGCTCGAGCTTGTCGAGTTCGGCTTCGGTGGCCGTGTTGAGGTTCACGAGCTGCGTCTGGGCGGTGGCAGGGCGCTGGGCCGGGGCGGGAGCCGTGGCGGCAGGGGCCGCGGGCGTTGCCGGGCGCTGCTGTGGCTGGGTGGTGGTCTGCGGGGCGTTCTGCGCGAAGGCGCTCGTGGCCAGAAGCAGGGCCGTGGTGCCGGCGAGGACAGATTTGATGATCATGTTCGAACACTCCTTTGAGTGCGGTTCCTCTGCAAAGACAAAGCGCCCGACCCCCAAGGAAAGAGGTCGAAGGGCCGTGAGGCAAGAGCGAACGACGTTCATTCCCGCCACCACGATTCAAAAGCTAGAACGCCTTGCCTGAATTGTCGCGCAACAGCGCGTTAGCCTCGCATTCATCTTGTGGGTTGCGTGGAAAGGCGCGCCCCGTCAAAAAGGTTGCAACGGGGACCAGCACCATGCCGCGCCATTTTCACACGCTCGATGTCTTCACGGACAGGCGCCACGAGGGCAATCCGCTCGCCGTCATTCTTGACTCAGATGTCCTGACCGATGACGAGATGCAGGCCATCGCGCGGGAATTCAATCTGCCCGAGACGGTTTTCGTCTTCCCGCCGGAGGATCAGCTGAACGCGGCGCGCATCCGCATCTTCACGCCGGGCAATGAGCTGCCTTTCGCCGGCCACCCCACGGTGGGAACGGCCGTGCTGCTGGCCGAGTTGCGCGCAGGCGAGATGCTCGGGGGCGCAGGCGTGACGATCGTGCTCGAGCAGAAGATCGGCCCGGTGCGCGTCGATGTCTCTCGCCGGCCCGGCCGCGCCAGCCGGGCGGTGTTTTCGCTTCCCCTGCTGCCGAAGCTGCTGGATCACGCGTTCGATCCGCTGGTCGTGGCCGCTGCGATCGGGCTTGATCCGGTCGAGATCGGCTTCGGCGCGCATGGCATCGCGGCCTGGAGCGCTGGCGTGCCCTTCGTGATGGTGCCGGTGCGTTCGCTGGAAGCCATTGGCCGCGCGGGCATTGCCGATCTGCGCGCCTGGGCGCAGGCTTTCGGCGTGACCGGCAAAAGCGCCGCCTATCTCTACACCCGCGAGACCGTGCATGCCGATCACCATGTGCATGCACGCATGTTCGCGCCGAAAATGGGTATTCCGGAAGACCCGGCGACGGGCGCGGCGGTCGCAGCCTTCGCGGGCGTTGCCGCGACCTGCGAATTGCCGGAGGATGGCGTGCATCAGCTTGTCATCGAGCAGGGTTTCGAGATGGGCCGCCCCAGCCTCATCGCGCTGGACCTCGACATCCAGCATGGCGCGCTGGTGGCCGCAGCGATCGGGGGAAGCGCGGTTCGCATGAGTGAAGGCGTGTTGCTGTGAGCGGCTTCGAAATTTTCGGGACCGACGAGATCGACGCCGTCCTCGAGCCCTATGATTGGCCCTTTCCGCGGGAGCGAGAGCCCGAAATTGCCGGGATATGGACGCGCGAAACCGCGCGCACGGCCTCCATTTTCAATGGTCGCGTGCTGATCCAGCATCGGGGTGAGCGGGACGGTCGGGTGTTCCGGGCGGGATATTCGCCCACGGATTATCGCTCGTTCCTGGGCTGGATGCGCCTTGGCAATCCGCCGCCGCTGGTGCGCAACGGCTTCGCCATGGCCGCGCTTCAGGCACGCGATGGCGCCTTTCTGCTGGGCGAGATGGGTCCGCATACCGCCAATGCCGGGAAAATCTATTTCGCGGCTGGCACGCCCGATCTCGATGACGTGGTCGACGGGCGGGTGGATCTGGCAGGTTCCGTTCTGCGCGAACTGGGCGAGGAAACCGGGCTCCTGCCCGCTGATGTCACGGTCGAGGCCCGCTGGACGAGTGTCATGGGAACATCCCGCATCGCCTTCATGCGGCCGGTACGCATTGATCTTCCGGCCGAGGATGCACGTGCACTGATGCTCGAGCGCATGAAGACGCTGGAAGAGGAAGAGCTCGCCGATATCCACATCGTCCGGGGGGCGGACGAGCTCGACGAGGCGAGAATGCCAGCCTTCCAACTCGCTTTCCTGCGGCACATGTTCGGGGTTTAGGTCTTTCGGGTTCAGCCTGCGGGATAGCCAAACCGCGCGCGCGTCGCCCGGACATGCGCGGAGGCGCCGCCGGCATTGCCGGAAGCGCACATCGTATCGGCCTTCTGCATCTCGCCCTCGATCTGGTCGAAGACGGTCTTCGTGGTGTGGCCGGTCTCGATGTCGTTCTTCATGATCGCGCGGAAGCGGGCGATATCGGCCGCGCAGCCCGTGCCTTCCGGCAGGCGGAAGCCCGCCGGCGTGATGGAAACGCCGCGCGGCTCCTGCGCCACGGGCTTCGGCGGCTCGGTGCTCTGGCAAGCGCCGAGCGCGAGAAGGGCGATCAGGGACACAGCGCGGAGCATCACGCAAACCTCGTTCGAATCAGGACATGGACGGGCCGCGATCCTAGAGGCGCTCGCGGCAAAATACATCCGTCAGCTCACTTCCGGCGGGCATTTGCGCCAGATCCTCGCTTCACCTTCGCCGATTTTCACCGCGATGCTCTGGTCCATGCGGCGAAAGCGCATCTCCACGCGCTGGCCGGCCTCGGGCTCGCCGGCAGGCATCGCGAAGAGATAGGTGTAGCGGAGATATTCGCCCGCAATCTTCAGCCCCCCCGTGCCCCAAAGCCCGAGCGAGCCTTCGATGATGATGCGTCGCCCATCCTCCGAACACCATTTGCCGTCAATCGAATCCGCGACGGCGGGCGTCGCCAGCAGAAGCACCGCGAGGCTCGGAGCGAGGCGCAGGTTGGGCATGGTCCATCTCCTGGAATTCCGGGGCGAAAGGCCAGTCAACTCCAGAGCGGTGCGGCCCGCAAGAGGCGTTCAATCAGCCGCTTGCCAGACCGGAAAGGCTGGGTTACGATTTTTTTGTTGGCCGAAACTGGACTTGAAGCCTTTGACGAAAGCCGCCACCCGCGCTCTGGAAATTCGTCAGACTCGCTGCCTCGAAGCGGCGGCGATCGGCTTCGTGCTTCTCCTTTCGCTTCTTCTCCTTATCAGCCCCTGAGGGCCGTCCGGGTGTTGCCTGGGCCTTCAGGGGATGGCGCGCAATAAAATTTCCCGCTACAGAGCCCGTATCCCGACGATTCCGAAAGAGAATATTCGGCGCGGGCGCGCTTGAGAGGATTCCTACCATGTCCCAAGATACCGTTTCAAAGGACCGCGTTCTGATTTTCGACACCACCCTGCGCGACGGGGAGCAATGCCCCGGCGCCACGATGACCTTCGAGGAAAAGCTGGAAATCGCCGATTTCCTTGATGCGATGGGCGTGGATATCATCGAGGCCGGCTTCCCGATTGCTTCGGATGGTGATTTCGAAGCCGTCACCGCCATTGCCAAGCGCGTCAGGCGCGCCTCAGTTGCCGGGCTCGCCCGCGCGGGCGCGAAGGATATCGACCGGGCTGGCGAGGCGGTGCGCCATGGTGTCATCCCGCGCATCCACACCTTCATCTCCACCTCGCCGGTGCACATGAAACACAAGCTGCAGAAAGAGCCCGATGCGGTTCTGCAGCTGGTGATTGACAGCGTCACCCGGGCACGCAACCTCGTGCCGAATGTCGAATGGTCGGCAGAAGATGGCACCCGCACGGAAATGGATTTCCTGTGCCGCTGCGTCGAGGCTGCCATCAAGGCGGGTGCCAACACGATCAACATCCCGGATACCGTGGGCTATACCACGCCGGATGAGTATCGCGCCCTGTTCGAAACCGTGCGCAACCGCGTACCGAATTCCGACAAGGCGATCTTCTCGGTCCATTGCCACAACGATCTTGGCATGGCGGTCGCGAATTCCATCGCCGGCGTGATGGGTGGCGCCCGGCAGATCGAATGCACCATCAACGGCATCGGCGAGCGCGCGGGCAATGCGGCGCTGGAGGAGATCGTGATGGCGCTGAAGACGCGCGGCGATGTCTTCCCTTTCGAAACGGGCATCGAAAGCACCATGCTGAACCGCGCTTCCAAGCTCGTCTCGGCCGCCACTTCCTTCCCGGTGCAGTACAACAAGGCCATCGTGGGCCGAAACGCCTTCGCGCATGAGAGCGGCATCCACCAGGATGGCATGCTGAAGAACACCCAGACCTACGAGATCATGACGCCGGAATCGGTTGGCGTCTCGAAGACCTCGCTTGTCATGGGCAAGCATTCGGGTCGCAACGCCTTCCGGGACAAGCTCAAGGGCCTCGGCTACGAAGTGTCCGACAACCAGCTGGAAGATGCCTTCGTGCGCTTCAAGGCGCTGGCTGACCGCAAGAAGCACATCTACGACGAGGATATCGAGGCGCTGATCGACGAGAATCTCGCGACTGCCGAGGATCGCGTGAAGGTCGTGGCGCTGACGGTCATCGCCGGCACGATGGGGCCGCAATCCGCGACGCTGACGCTGGACATCGAAGGGCAGCACCGCACGGTGCAGGCCACCGGCAATGGCCCGGTGGATGCGACCTTCAACGCGATCCATCAGCTGATCCCGCATGAGGCAAAGCTGGAGCTTTATCAGGTCCATGCCGTCACCGAGGGCACGGATGCGCAGGCGGAAGTCTCCGTCCGGCTCGCGGGCGGCGACGGGCGGCTTGTGACGGGGCGTGCGGCTGATCCCGATACGCTCGTCTCCTCCGCCAAGGCCTATATCGTGGCGCTGAACAAGCTGACCCATGCGAGGGGTGCCGCGCGCGGCGCGGTTCGCGTGCATTCCACGCATTGAGGCCGGCCCATGCGGATCGGGGTGGATCTCGGCGGCACCAAGATTGAAGTCGTCGTGATCGACGATGCGGGCACGGAACTTCTCCGCCACCGCATCCCTACGCCGCGCGGAACCTATGAGGGCATTCTCGATGGGCTGTGCGGCATCGTGCGCGAGGCGGAGAGCCGCCTCGCGAGCCTTGGCCATGCCGGTCCGCACACGGTCGGCGCAGGGATTCCCGGTGCCATCTCGCCGCGCACGGGGTTGGCGATGAACGCCAACTCCACCGAGATCAATGGCAGGCCGCTGAAGCAGGATCTCGAGACCGCGCTTCAGCGCGAGATCCGGCTCGCCAACGACGCCAATTGCCTCGCGGTCTCGGAAGCCGTGGATGGCGCGGCCGCAGGCGCGAAAGTGGTGTTTGCCGCCATTCTCGGCACGGGGTGCGGGGCAGGCGTCGCCCTCGACGGCGCGGCCTGGGAAGGCCCGCATCGCATCGGCGGCGAATGGGGCCACAACCCGCTGCCATGGCCTTCGCCGGAAGAACTCGCCATGGCCGAGACCTGCTGGTGCGGCAAGCCGGGCTGCCTCGAAACCTGGATTTCCGGCACCGGATTCCAGAACGATTTCCATCGCTTGACGGGCCGCTCGCTGAAGGGGCGCGAGATCATCGCCGCGATGGAAGCGGGTGACACGGAGGCCGCGGCGAGCTTCGATCGCTACGTCTCGCGCCTTGGTCGGGCGCTGGCGGCCATGGCGAACATCCTTGATCCTGAGGTGATCGTGCTGGGTGGTGGCATGAGCCGCATTCCGCAGATCTATGAACGCCTCCCGGCCGAGATCGGACGCTGGGTGTTCTCCGATCACTTCCGCACGCCCATTCGCCCGGCCCTGCATGGCGACAGCTCCGGCGTTCGTGGCGCCGCCTGGTTGTGGGGGCGTTGATCCTTGACAAATCCGATAGCGGCTGCGAGATTTCGAAAAGCCCCCGGGGGGCATCTGAGGATTTCTGGAAGGGTATTCGTAATCATGGTTCGTTTTCTGCCGCCGGTTGCGGCTTTTTTTCTTGCTTTCACTCTGGCCGGTTGCGCCACCGTCACGCGCGGCACCAAAAATGACGTCGAGTTCGTCTCCGAGCCACCTGGCGCGGTGGCCACGACGTCGCTCGGCAGCTCCTGCACCACCCCCTGCAGCCTGCGCTTCAGCCGCAAGGAAGAGTTCAGCGTGGTCTTCAGGCTCGCCGGCCATGCGGACGAGACCGTCGAGGTGAAGTCGAGGCTTGGCGGTGCCGGGGCAGCCGGTCTTGCCGGAAACGTGATCCTCGGCGGCGTGGTGGGCATCGTGGCAGACGCGGCCTCCGGCGCCACCTTGGAGCATGCGCCGAACCCCGTGAAGGTGATTTTGCGCAAGCTTGAACGCGAGCGCGCTGCGCCCCGTCCGTCAGCCCCGCGCCGGCCAGCCCGACCGCCGGCCCCGCAGGCGGAACTTTCCGGCCCGACCGCCAAACAGGGCTGATTTCCGGCTGGACAATCCGTCGCAAATGCCCTAGCAACCCGGCTTCCGGGAAGCCATGCGCCTCCTTGATGGGTGTGTAGCTCAGTTGGTAGAGCAGCTGACTCTTAATCAGCGGGTCCAAGGTTCGAATCCTTGCACACCCACCAAAAATCCTTCGCAGTTACAGATGTTTGCTATGCTCCGTTATCGACATAGCGGAGAGTGCAAACGACCGGGTAAGCACGGGGTAAGCACGACGTGAGATTTGGCCGGGGTTTCCTCGGCCACCGGAACGCGCCGGAGCCGCGTGCACTCCCTAGCAGCGCCCCTTAATCGCTGGCATGGTGCGGGCACAGATGGGAGCGCGCTGCCGCTGGCGCGGCGCTCCCATTCAATGCGCGGCGAGGGATTGACCATGCACTGGATTGCGATGATCGGGCTTGCGGTCGTTCTGATCCCTTTCTTCCTGCTTCTCTTCGCGATCGATCTCGCGCTCTACCTGATCGGCCTCGCCGTCCTGTTTGTGCTCGGGGGAATCGCTTGGCTCTTGCTCGGGAGCGAGGCACTTGGCTTGATCGCCCTGATGGCAATCGGCATTCTGCTTTTGCGGCGATACGGTCGCGACCTCATTGCGGCATTCAATGCGGCAAGATATGGGGTCGCGCAGCCGGTCATGCGGAATCAACCGCCTAAGGACCCCGAGGCCCGTCTTAAATGGGCAAACCGGGAAGGCGAGTTTGCGGATGACAGGAAGCGGGAATAACGGTCGCGGTTCTCTCGGTCGGAAACGTATCGGCTAGAGAAAGTCCCTGCACGGCACAGCTTGCCGTGGTGGATGGAAACCCCCTGATCGCCCGTCACCATCCGCACGAATGATCGTGATAGGCTTTCAGAGCAGAGCCTCCTTGCGAGACAGCTTGCACAACACGGGTGAGATGCACTGTTGTATCCACAAGCTCATCGGCAATCTGACGAGCAAGATCAAGGTCGATCTCGGAAATCGCTACGAGAGCGTCACCTCTGAAATAATCCAGCTCCGTTTTGTCCCGTGCTATTGCTTGAAGCACCGAAAGAGCTTCGTTGTAGCCGCCCTCTCCCAGGAAGCTGATGGCATAGCGCCGTTTTGGCATCAACCTGTTCGGTAGCTCCGCGATAACCAGAGGCACTACCATTTTCCCTGCTAGGCGTAGAGGCTCGGCTTGCAGGCACTCAGGACGAGGCTCGCCGTCGTAGAAGGCCGCAAGCGCGGCTTCAGGAGTACTGAACGGATTGCGGAGCAGAACCCACGTGCTCCCAGCAAACAACGCGAGAACGATTCCCAGCCCCGCCCATAGCTTCCACCGCATCTCTCTCGACCTTTATCGCTAGCACATTCCGCACCGGGCGATCCTTAACGGGAGGCTCGTAACAGCCCCCCTCTTGGGCCGCCTCTCTCCCTACCTGCCCGCTTCGCCCAGAACAATTCATGTTATGCGCTTAAGCGCGCGATCCTCGGGAAGCGGGCGTTGCAATTCGAGCGCGATCTCGACAGGCGCTTGAAGCCACGTCTCCCACTCTCCGGGCGTCGTCAGGACAACCGGCATCGCCTTGGGATGGATCGGGCGGACGACGGCATTCGGTTCGGAGGTGAGGAAGCTGAAGAGCAGGTGCTCGCCTTCGATCGGGTCTTTCTTCGTTCCCCGCGTCCCGGTCCATGGTCGCCAGATGCCGGCGAAAGCCGCCATCGGCTCATCATCCCCTAGCGCAAACCAGCGCTGCGTTTTCTTCGGCGTCGTGTCCTCCCATTCAGAGAAGGCCGTGAAGGGCACGAGACAGCGATAGGCCGGTTTCAGCCATGGACGCCAGAAGGGGGAGGAGACGTTCCGAACGTTGACGACGGGCGGGCCTTGGATCGTCGGCGGCGATGGCCAGAGCGAGGCAGGCGAGCAGCCCGGCGACTTGCGTCGTCCGTCGATCGAGCGCGAGAAGGGCGCGCACCCATCCCGGCCGATGGGCCGGCCTCGTTTCCGAGGCCGGGTTTTGGCTCAGCGTGCTCATGTCACTTCCATTCGCGGATCTGGCGCAGGAGATCCGCACCGAATTGCTTCTC
>NZ_JBJTDY010000004.1:0-38893 GCF_046092605.1 Rhabdaerophilum sp.
GGCCATCCCTCCAGCGCGTTCCCCCATGTTCCAGCGCCAGTCCCCGAAGCGGTGAAAAACACGAAACGGAAAACCGTGACCAACGGTTGCTGGGAACGCCCAAACCGACGGGAAATTGCCCCTCATGAATAAGACGGGCTAGCGCCTCGGCGGCTTCACGCAAAGTCTTGGGGATTTCGGGCAGCTTTCGCCCGCCATAGGCATCGCCGGAATGCGGCTTGCCGAGTTCGAGCTTCTCGTCGATACCCGCGAGCCCCGCCGCGATCAACGCTGTAAAAGCGAGATAGGGGTTCAGATCCGCCCCGCCGATGCGGCACTCGATGCGGATCGCCCTGGTACCCTCCCCGCACAGGCGGAAACCCGCCGTGCGGTTGTCGCGGCTCCAGACGGTCTTGGTCGGCGCGAAGGTGCCGGCCATGAAGCGCTTGTAGGAGTTGATGTAGGGCGCGAGGAACCAGGTGATCTCCCGGGCATATTTGATCTGCCCAGCCACGAAGGAGCGCATCAGCGCGGACATGCCGTGTTCGGCATTCTTGTCGAGGAAAAGCGGCGTCTTCCCCGCCTTGTCCCACAGCGACATGTGGATATGCGAGGATGAGCCCGCAAGATCATAGCGCCATTTCGACATGAAGGTGACGGCCTTGCCCTTCGACCACGCGATCTCCTTGATGCCGTTCTTCAGGATTGTGTGGTTGTCGGCCATCGAGAGGGCATCGGCATAGCGGACATTGATTTCCTCCTGCCCCGGTCCCCATTCGCCCTTGGAATTTTCGACCGCGATACCCGCGCCGGCGAGGCCCAGGCGGATCGCGCGCATCACCTCCTCCTCCTTGGAGGTCTGGAGGATATGGTAATCCTCGATATATTGCCCCGCCGTCTTCGGCTCATGGTAGCGCTTGGCTCGGATGGCCTCGAAACTCTCGTCGAAGAGGTAGAATTCCAGCTCTGAAGCGAAATGGGCCATGTAGCCGCGCTGATCGAGCCGCCTGAGCTGCTTTTTCAGCATCTGTCGCGGGGAATGCGAGAGATGATGATGATGGTGATCCTCGACATCACAGAGCACCAGGGCAGTGCCTTCCAGCCAAGGCACATGGCGAAGCGTGGGGAGATCCGGCTTCAGCACGAAATCGCCATAGCCCCTCTCCCAGCTCGAAGCCTTGTAGCCGGGAACCGGCTCCATATCGATGTCGTTGGCGAGAAGGTAGTCGCAGGCATGGGTTTCCTCATGGCCGCCATGAACGAAGAATTCCGCGTGGAAGCGCTTGCCGATGAGCCGCCCCTGCATATCCGCGAAACAGACGAGAACCGTGTCGATCTCGCCCGCCTTCACGGCCACCTTCAGCGCCTCGAAGGTCAGATTCCCTGCCATGCCTGCTCCCCGTCGCCTGCTCTGCGCGCATTTCGCGCGCGCCTCTTCTTGTTGCAATCATGACAGCCGGAACGGGCTTGGCAACCGCCAAAAGCCGGCAAGAGATAGGGATGCCGAAGACCCGATTTGCCGCTTGATATTTTAGCCGGCGAATAACAAGATTGCGATTCAGCGGGAGGCAAGCCGCGCCCGGAAAGGCGCGTGAAAAAGGTCGAGACACCATGCTCATCGGGTTTGCCTGCCGGGATCGCCTCTGATGGGCGGCGGTTCCATTCTCCTCAACCTTCTGGGCGCGATCGCGCTGCTTCTCTGGTCCACGCGGCTCGTGAAGACGGGTGTGACCCGCGCTTTCGGCGAGGAATTGCGCGGCTGGCTGATGCAGGCCACGAAGAACCGCGTGCGTGCTGTCGGGCTCGGCGCCCTGGTTGCGCTGGCCATGCAGAGTTCCACGGCGGCCCTGCTGCTGCTCACCTCGTTCGCGGGGCGCGGGCTGATCGCGCTCGTGCCGGCGCTCGCGGTGGCGCTCGGCGCGGATATCGGCTCGACTTTCGTGGTTCAGGCGCTCAGCTTCGACCTCAAGGCTTTCGTGCCCGTGCTGCTGGTCGGCGGCGTGGGCGCCTTCATGCTCTCCTCGAACGCGACCCTGCGGCAGGTTGGCCGCGTGGTGATCGGCCTCGCGCTGATGATCCTCTCGCTGGGAATGATCGTGCAGGCTTCCTCCTCGCTCCGCACCGATCCGACACTTGTGCTGGTGATGTCACGCCTGGCGAACGAGGCCGTTCTGGCGATCATCATCGGCGCGGGGCTGACATGGCTCTTGCATTCCTCGGTGGCGATGGTGCTGCTGATCGTGAGTCTCGTCGGTTCGGGGCTGATCCCGCTCTCGCTGGGCGTGACATTCCTGCTCGGCGCCAATCTCGGCGCGGGCCTCATTCCACTGGGACTGGGATGGCGCGAGCCGCGCGCTGCGCGGCGCATTCTCGTCGGCAATATCGTCTTCCGCGCCACCGGGGTGCTGCTCTGCCTGCTGGCCCTCCCGTGGGTGCAGGATGGGGTGGCCGCCCTGCCGCTGGCGCCGGAACGCGCGATTGCCGCGAGCCACACGATCTTCAACATCGGCCTCGCAATCCTCTTCCTGCCACTGCTCGATCTCGCGGCACGGATGCTGTTGCGCCAGTTGCCCGACCTGCCGGATGAGGGACAAGCGGCGGCGCGGCCCCTGCATCTCGATGATTCCCTGCTCGAAAGCCCGCATCTTGCCTTGGGCGCCGCGTCCCGCGAGGTCATCCGGCTCGCCGAGCGCGTGGAGACCATGCTGCGCGAGACGATCCTCACCTTTCAGGACATCGACGACACGCGCCGCAACGCCATCCACAAACTCGATGACGAGGTGGATTCGCTTCAGGAGGCGATCAAGCTCTACCTCACCCGCCTCACCCGCGTGGTGACCGACGAGGCCGACCAGAAGCAGGCGGTGAACCTCATCCTGTTTACCACCAACCTCGAGCATGTCGGCGACATCATCTGCAAGAACCTGCTCGAACTGGCGGCGAAGAAGCAACGCTTCGGTCTCGCATTCTCCGATGCCGGATGGGCGGAACTGACCGAATTCCACGCGCGCATCGTCAAGCAGATGAAACTCGCGATGACACTCTTCATGACGCGCGACATCACGATGGCGCGCGATCTCGTGGCCGAGAAGGACAATATCCGCGCGCTGGAGAAAGTGGCGACGGAGCGGCACCTCGCGCGCCTGCGCGAGGGCACGCCCGCCTCGATCGAGACCTCCTCGCTGCATCTCGATATCCTGCGCGACCTCAAGCGCATCAACGCGCATATCACTTCGGTGGCTCACCCCATCCTCGAAGCGAGAGGCGAAATCCGCCAGTCGCGCTTGCGGCAGGCAAAAGCCTGATGCGAGAGCGGAGATTGCCTTCCATCGCGACCCACAATCCGCATTCCTGAACATTCCGCCGCTTCGAGCCTGCCTTGTCCCTCACGGTCTTCTTCATCGTTCTCGCTGCCGCTGCCATGCATGCCGGCTGGAACGCCATGCTGAAACTGAAACTCGAACCCTTCGTGGCGATGGTGCTGATCCACACCTGCGGCACCATTCTCGCGCTGCCGGCGGTGTTCTGGTTCGGCTTTCCGAAGGCCGAGGCCTGGCCCTGGCTCGCGGCCTCCACCATCATCCATCTCGGCTATTACATGGCGCTTTCGGCCGCCTATGCCCGGGCGGATATGGGGCAGGTCTACCCCATTGCGCGCGGTTCGGCGCCGCTGATGACCGGGCTCGTCGGCGTCTGGGTCTTCAACGAGCCGGTGACGGTCACGGGTGGCATCGGCATCGGGCTCCTCGCCTTCGGCATTTTCGTGATGTCGCTCCGCAGCGCCCGCGATGCGACCCACATGGACCGCAAGGCGCTGCTCTTTGCCGGGCTCACGGCTGTCACCATCACGCTCTACACCATCAGCGACGGCATCGGTGCACGCGTCTCGGGCGATCCCCATGGCTACACGGCAGCGCTCTTCCTGCTCGACGGTCTGTGCCTTGGCGCTTTCGCTTTGTGGTGGAAGGGCCTTGCGGGGCTGAGGCCCATGCTCGCCTACATGCCGCAGGGTTTCGCGGGCGGGGCGATGTCCTGCGGCTCCTATGGCATCGCGATCTGGGCCATGACGGTGGCGCCCATCCCGCTCGTTGCGGCGGTGCGAGAGACGAGCGTGCTGTGGGGAGCGGCCATCGCCGTGCTGTTCCTCGGGGAGCCCCTGCGCTGGAACCGCATTCTCGCGGCTTGCCTCATCTTGGCCGGTCTGGTGATGATCCGCATGCAATGACTGTTGAAACCCGGCCCTATCGCTTCAATGTCGGCGTTGCGCTGTTCAACGCGCGGGGACAAGTGTTTCTCGGCAAGTCCATCCCCGACGGGCCGGAATATGTGCTGCCCGGTTGCGAATGGCAGATGCCTCAGGGTGGCATTGACCCCGCCGAGGACATCATCGCCGCGGCTCGCCGCGAACTCGCCGAGGAAACCGGCGTGACCGAAGCCGAGTTCCTGGCCGTGACGGATGAGTGGTGGGCCTATGATTTCCCCCAGCCCTATACGCCCACAGGCCACCGGCTCGAAGCCTATCGCGGCCAGCAGCAGCGCTGGGCGGCCTTCCGGTTCACGGGCACGGAGGACGGTATCGATCTCACCGCGACCGGCGCGGATTTTTCGCCGGA
The DNA here is from genome assembly GCF_046092605.1 of Rhabdaerophilum sp. Lineage (NCBI taxonomy): Bacteria > Pseudomonadati > Pseudomonadota > Alphaproteobacteria > Hyphomicrobiales > Rhabdaerophilaceae > Rhabdaerophilum > Rhabdaerophilum sp. Next base: position 4,593 of record NZ_JBJTDY010000004.1, read on the forward strand.
ATTCTCCGAATGGCGTTGGGCCATGCTGGAAGAAGCCGTGGCCGGCGTGATGCCGTACAAACGGCAGAATTACGCCAAGATGGCCGCGGCTTTCGCGCGATTTGCCGGGAATTGATCAGCCGAGGAAACGCTCGATTTCCGCCGTCGTGCAACCGAGGCGCTGCATCAGGCCACGCGCATAGCGCTGCGCGATGGGTCTTAGCGGCTTGTCGAGCGGGCGAACGAGAAAATACCCGAAATCGGGAACCATCGATGCTTGTCCCACGAAGCGGACCTTGTCGGGTGCAGGCTCAGGGTCAATCCCCCGGCGATGCAGACCAATTCCCAGCCCATGATAGACGGCATGATTGGAAACCGTAACGTCCCCGATAACGTGGTCAATGTCCCGGAGCGCATAGTTCACGCCCCGCCGGCTGAACCAGTTGCGCCAGGCGGTTTCAACCGCGAGATGTACGAGCGGATAATCCAGCAGGCGCGCCGGTTCCGGATCCGGGCCAAGCATGGTGGCCAAACGCCGGTTTGCAAAGGGCTGAACCCAACTTTCGAGAATCAGGGCGGATTTCGCGCCATGCCAGGAGCCACCGCCAGAGCGAACGGCCAGTTCGGAGCCATCCGAGAAATCCGTGAGCCGGCGCTCCAGATTGTAACGGATGGCGAGGCCGTCAATGCTTTCGCACAACTCTGTGTGGTGAGGCAGCAACAGGGCCAGGCAAACGCCGGGGACGGCCGAGATTTGCACAGGCCTGAGCGAGCCGTAACGGCTTGCCGTGCCGATCGAACCACGGATGAGTTCGAGCGCGTTCCCGAAGTGCTGGAGATGCCGCGCGCCAGCAGCCGTGAGCAACACTCCGCTGGGCGTGCGCTGGAACAACCGCTCACCAAGCCATTGTTCTAAAAAGTTAACTTTTCGGCTGAGCGAGGAGTGGGCGACATTCAGCCTGGCGGCGGCACCGTTGAACGAGCCGGCCTCCGCAACATCGACAAACGCCTTGATCTCATCCAGCGGAACAGAATTCTTCATGATGGCTGTGCTCCCTGCGCACAGGTCCTGTATCACTTTTGCACTTCCGCCTCACTCATCAAATAGTATTTTTCGGATGTTTGGCGAATCCGGAAAGAGCGTGAAGTTAAGAATCCGAAAATGAAAAACGAAGCTCCAAAAAATGGACTGGCTCAAATTCTGGCAACCTCGGGCCTGATTCAGGCTCAGTCGCTCGAAATCCTTTTTATCAATTTGGAGTATCCACCGAAAGACCGGGAAGATTTACTGAAACTGGGTGCGATATTCGAGGATATTGGAAATATTTATCTGAATGTTTCCGAACAGATCAGCTTGGCCTACGCGAAAGTCGACGATCTGGCAACGGACTTGGCTGAAATTTCCTCGCTCGCCTAGCGCAACCAGAGGTCGTTTATTCGGCAAACCTTCAGGTTGACTGCTCAGCGCCCAGCGCGGCATCGACAACATCCAGTGCTGCGAGCATCTGGCTTTCTGTGATTGTGAGCGGCGGCGTGAGCGTCAAGACATTACCCATGGTTGTCTTGAACGAAAGTCCCGCATCCAGTGCGCGGTAGAGCACGGCTTCCGCGAGGTCGCCCGCAGGTTCCCGGCTCTCGCGATTCGTCACGAGTTCGAGGCCGAGGAGAAGCCCGCGGCCGCGCACATCGCCGATGCATTCGTGCTTCGCCTTCATCGCAGCCATGCGCTCCAGAGCTACGTGACCGACGCGTGCGGCATTCTCGACAAGCCCCTCCTCCTCGATGACCGCGATGGTCTCGAGCGCGGCGGCGGCAGTCACGGGGTTCTTCTCATGCGTGTAATGCCCGAAGGCCCAGTCCTGCGCGACATCGAGATTCTCGCGCGCGATCACCGCAGCAATGGGCAGGATGCCCCCGCCCAGCGCCTTGCCCATCACGAGGATATCCGGCTCCACGCCATCATGTTCGGAGGCGAACATTCGGCCGGTCTTGCCAAGGCCGGTGGGGATTTCATCGAAGATGAGCAGCGCGCCGCGTCTGTGGCAGGCCTCGCGCACGATTTTCCAGAAACCGGGCGGCGGAATATAGGGCACGGCGCGAGCGGGCTCAGCCACCACGCAGGCCACATCGCCCTCGCGCGCGAGCACGTAATCCACCATCCGCGCGCAGGCCGTGTTGCAGAGTTCGAGCGGCGGCTTGCCATTTGCGTCTGTCTTGTAGCCATAGGCGCAACGGTAGCATGCGAAGGGCGCGACATGCTCTGCCCCCGCGACCATCGGCGCGGCGGGGCCGGAGCGAAACAGCATTTCGCCGGAGAGTGCGGAGGCGCCTGTTCCGGCACCATGGAAGGCATCCCAGAAGGACAATGTCTTGAACCGCCCGGTCGCGGCGCGCGCGAGCCGAACGGCCACCTCCACCGCATCCGACCCACCGGTGGTGAAGAGACATTTCGAGAGCCGGCCCGGCGCGATCCTCCCGAGCTTTTCCGCAAGCTGGATGGAGCGCTCGCAGGTGTAGCGGCGCGGCGCGAAGGGCAGTTCATCCATCGCCCGCATGATCGCCGCCTTCACGCGGGGATGGCCATAGCCGATATGGTGGACATTGTTGCCATGGAAATCCATGTAACGCCGCCCCTGCCCATCCCAGATATGGATGCCCTCGGCACGTCCGATGACGTTGAGGCAAGGGGTGGAGACGGATTGGCGCAGGAAATGGCGCGTATCCTTGGCGAGAATCATCTGCGTTTCCGCATCGAGACGCGCGGCCTGCCAGCGCGCCCGACGCGAAGTGAGGTTGGTATCGCTCTCGGATTGCCCGACGCTCATCGCTTCCGCCATGCCTGGTAGCGCGCGAAGACCAGCCGATCGAGCGCGAGATGCAGCAGCTTCACCGCCATGGCCGTGAACACGATGCAGGTGGCCATCGCGGCGGCGGCAGCCACGGCACCCATCTCGTCCATATGGACGATGGCGATGGAAGCGAGCTTGGTTGTCGGGCCATAGAGGAAGATCACGGCGGAGACGGTCGTCAGCGCGTTCACGAAGAGATAAACAGCGATATCAAGCACCGCAGGCGTCGAAATGGGCAAAGTCACGCGGCGGAAGGTCATCCAGAAAGGCACCTTCAGCGAGGCGGAAACGCTCTCGAATTCGGCGTCGATCTGCTTCAGCTGGGTCACGGCGGTGATATGCGCAACCGTATAGAAATGCGCGACCGTGTTGGCCACAAGCACCGTCAGCGTGCCATAGAAGATGTTCAGCGGGTTCCAGGGAGCATTCACGAAGAACACATAGCCAAGGCCCAGCACCAGCCCTGGCACGGCCATGGGCAGCATCGCCAGGAAATGCACGAAGCCGCGAAGCGCTGGCGCGGGTTTGGTCTTTTCCACCAGATAGGCGCCGGTGAACACGATCGCCGTGCCGAAAATCGCGGTGAGGCCCGCCATCTTCAGCGAGGTGAGATAGGCGCCCCAGCCCTGCGGATCGAAATTGGCGAAGTTGTAGTTGTTCAGCGTGAAGGTGAGATTGTAGGGCCAGTAGCGGATGAAGCTCGCCCAGATCGCCGTGCCGAGCATTCCGATCAGCAACCCGCCGATCACAAGGCAGAAGGCGAGCAGGATGAAGTCGCGCCTGGCATTGGCCTTCGGCTCATGGGGCACGGCGCGCGCCGAGAGCAAGGCCACCTGCTTCTTCTGCACCTGCCGGTCCACGAGGAAGGCGAAGATCGCGGGCAGGAGAAGGATAAGGCCCACCACCGCGCCCATCTGGAAATTCTGCTGGCCCACGATCTGCTTGTAGGCGTCTGTCGCCAGCACGTTGAACTGCCCGCCGATCACCTTGGGGATGCCGAAATCGGTGATGACCAGCGTGAACACCACGAAAATCGCACTGATCAGGCCATAGCGCGCCCCAGGCAGCGTGACCGTGAAGAACACGCGGGATTTCGAGGTGTCCAACGCTTCCGCCACCTCATAGAGGCGTCCATCGGCGAGGCGCAGGGCTGTCACGAGGATCATCAGCGCGTGAGGGAAGCAATAGACCGCCTCCGCCAGCACGATTCCCACCGGGCCGTAGATGCTGGCGCCGAAGAGCCAGCCCTTCAGAAAGCCCTGATTGCCGAAGATGTAGATGAGCGAGATAGCCGAAAGGAGCGAGGGCGCAAATAACGGCGTCATCGCCACGGCCATGAAAAGCCCGCGCCCGGGCATGCGGCTGCGCGTGAGCGCATAGGCATAGAGGAAGGCCAGCGGCACCACGATCAGCGCGACGAGACCCGAGACCCAGATGGAGTTCCACAAGGAGACCACAAGCGCGGGCGTGGCGACGTAGCGCGCGAAATTGGCAAGGCCGACAAATTGCCCGTTGCTGTTCTGCACGGATTTCGACAGCAGCGACCATAGCGGCACCGCAATCAGCAGCACCAGCACGAAGGCCAGACCAGCGAGCAACGCTGTTGCGACCCACGCCTCGCGATCCCGCGTGTGAAAGGCGGAATTCGCGCTCATGGCCGGGCAGGAAAGAATGGCCGGGCAGGAAAGATGCGAAGGGCGCTGGCCGGCAATTCGGCGATCACCGCCTGCCCCGGCTCATAGGCGCGATCCTGCATCACGTTGAAAGGCAGATCCGCGAGCAGGATGAGCGGCGAGGCACCCTCGCCTTGCAGCTTCGCGCGCACGAAGGAACCGAGATATTCAAGATCGGTGATGCGCATCGCCAGCCGGTTCTCCCCGGCAGCGCTTTCCGTGAAACGCACGGCCTCGGGCCTGAGGCCGATTTCCACCTTCTCTCCTGGAGCGAAGCCCGGCGAATCGGCGACGCGCAGGGCCTGATCGCCGACGCGCACGAGGGCCTGCCCCTCCCTCACGCCGGAGAGGAAGGTCATCCGGCCTACGAAATCCGCGACGAAGGCGGTTTTCGGCCGGGCATACACCTCCTCCGGGGTGCCGACCTGCTCGATCACGCCGTGATTCATCACCACGATGCGCTCGGCCATGGAGAGCGCCTCCTCCTGATCATGCGTGACCATGATGGTGGTGACACCGAGACGGCGCTGGAGCGCGCGGATTTCCTCGCGAAGGCGCAGGCGCACGCGCGCATCCAGCGCGGAAAGCGGTTCATCAAGCAGCAGCAGACCGGGCGAGGTCGCAAGCGCACGGGCAAGCGCCACACGCTGCTGCTGGCCGCCCGAGAGTTGCGCGGGATATTTCGTGGCCTGATCGGGCAGGCCCACAAGCGCCAGCAGTTCGGAGATGCGCGCGGCGATCACCTCGCGCGGCTTCTTCTGGTTCACGAGGCCATAGCCCACGTTATCCGAAACCGTGAGGTTGGGGAAAAGGGCATAGGACTGGAACACGATGCCGAAATCGCGCGCCGAGGGCGGCGCGTTCGAGACATCCTTCCCGCGCAAGCTGATATTGCCGCTCGATTGCCGGTCGAGGCCCGCAATGGCCCGCAGGAGCGTGGTTTTTCCGCAGCCCGAAGGGCCGAGAAAGCAGACGAACTCCCCCTCCCTGATCTCGAGATCGATGGACTTCAAGGCCTGGAATTGTCCGAAACTCTTCGTGAGGCTGCGGATGGACAGGAAAGACCGTTCGGGCGCGCGGGGCGCCTCGGATGTCATTGCGGCATGGTTCGGCATGAGCCCCCCGGAGGCGCGAGAACTGGAATGACCGGCATGCAGGAGGCATGCCGGCCCTTTTCCGTTTCGCTTAGCGCGGCGCTGCCTTGCTGTCGTAGCGCCTGGTCCATTCCGCGAGGATGCGCTCGCGGTTCTCGGCCATCCAGGTGAAGTCGTTCTTCGCCATCTTGGCCTCGGCATCGGCCGGGTAGTTCGGCGGGGCGCTCTTCACATCGGGATGGGCGACGAGGGCATAATACTTGCCATAGAGCTCGTTGGCCTTCCTCGTGGCCACCCAATCCGCCACCTTCTTCGCGGCGGCGAGGTTTTTGGTGCCCTTCACGATCGCCGTGGCTTCCATGTCCCAGCCCGCGCCCTCCTTCGGCAGGATGAGGTCGATCGGTGCGCCCTGCGTCTTCTCGCGGGCACCGCGCATGTCGAAGCCGATGCCCACCATGCGCTCGCCCTTGGCAGCCTGCACGCAAGGTGCCGAACCCGAATGGGTGTAGACGGCGATGTTCTCGTGCAGCTTGTCCATGAAGGCCCAACCGGCCTGCTCACCCATGATCTGCAACCATGCCGCGACCTTGAGATAGCCCGTGCCGGAGGAGGCCGGGTGCGGCATCACGATCTTGCCCTTGAACTCGGGCTTGGTGAGATCCATCCACGACGTCGGCGCTGCGACCTTTTCCTTCGCGGCTTCCGCCGTGTTGAAGCAGACGACCGCGAGAAAGGCATCCATGCCGGTCCAGGTATAGGGGCCGGAATTGTCGCGATAGGACGCCTTCAGCGCATCGGCACCGGCAGGCTTGTATTCCTCGAGAAGGTTCATCTTCTCGAAGAGCAGCAGCGAAGTGGCGGCAAGACCCAGCACGATATCGGCGCGGGGATTGTCCTTCTCGGCGAGGAAGCGCGAGGTGATCACGCCGGTCGAGTCACGCACCCAGGAAATTTCCACATCCGGCACATCGGCCTCGATCGCCTGCTTGAATGGCTGGAGCTGGTCGTTCTCCAACGCCGTATAAACCGTCACACGGGTGCGGCCCTGCGCGTCTGCCGCGCTGCTCCATCCCATGGCCAGAACGAGGCCCATCGCCACGCCGGCCAGCCAACCCTGTTTCATTGTATTCTCCCTGTCCTCTTGAAGAGCGCTCCCCGCTCCTCGGGCTCCGTTATTCATTGCAGCGCAAAGACCGTTCCATGACAAGCCGAAACGGTATCTGCGCCTGGTTATTCAGGCTTCTCATGCGCTCCAGGGCATCGACCAGGTGCGGACATTGGTGAAGCTCTTCATGGCTTCCCACACGCCTTCCTTGTAGCCGAGGCCGGAATCCTTGATGCCGCCGAACGGGCTCATCTCGATGCGATAGCCCGGCACTTCCCAGACATTGACCGTGCCGACATCAAGTTCCGCGATGAAGCGCTGGATGTAATCGATGCGGTTCGTGCACAGGCCGGAAGACAGGCCATAGGCTGTGGAATTCGAGATGCGGATGATCTCATCCATGTTGTCCGGCACGCGGATGATCGGGATGACCGGGCCGAAGGTCTCCTCGTGCACGAGTTCGGCCATGAAGGGCACCTTGTCCACCACGGTCGGGGGAAACAGCGCGCCCTCGCGCGGGTGGCCATAGAGCACCTCCGCACCCTGGCTTTCGGCATCCTTCACCCGCGCTTCGAAGAGTTTCGCAGCTCCCTCGTTGATCACCGTGCCGAGATCGACCTCGGTATCGGCGGGGTTGCCGCATTTCAACCTCGATGCCTTCTCGACGACGCGTTTCACGAATTCATCGGCGACGCTTTCCACACAGAGAATGCGCTTCACGGCCGTGCAGCGCTGGCCGGAATTCTTCGTGGCACCCTGCACCGCCAGCTCTGCGGCCTTGTCGAGGTCGGCATCCTCCATGATGATCAGCGGATCATTTCCACCAAGTTCGAGCACGATGCGCCGATAGCCCGCCTTCTCCGCGATGTATTTGCCGACGCGCACCGAACCGGTGAAGGTGATGAGATCCGCCGCCGGATCGGTGATCATCGCGTCGCCCATCGTGCGCGGATTGCCGGTGACGACCGAGAGCATTTCCGGCGGCAGGCCGGCCTCATAGAGCACATCCGCCAGCGCCAGCGCCGTAAGCGGGGTGAGTTCGGTCGGCTTCAGCACGAGGCGATTATTGGTGGCGATCGCCGGGGCGAGCTTGTGGCTGACCATGTTCAGCGGATGGTTGAACGGCGTGATGGCCGAAATCACGCCCAGCAGCGGCACGCGGGTGGTGAAAATCTTCCGCGCCTTGCCGTTGGGGGAGATGTCGCAGGAGAATTGCTCGCCATCATCCTTGATGGCGAGCTGGCCCGCGAAGGACCAGACATCATAGGCGCGGGTGGATTCGTAGATCGCATCCTTCCAGCACAGGCCCGATTCCGCCGAGATGAGGCGTGCGAATTCCTCCCGACGGTTGGCCATTAACTGCGCGGTCTTCTGCAGGATCTGCTGGCGCTCATAGCGCGAGAGCTTCGGCTTGAAATCCCTCGCCTTCCGGAAGGCCTCGCGCACATGCTCGGGCCGCGCCATCGGCACGCTGCCGACGAGCGAGCCGTCATAGGGGTTCTTCACCTCGATCACGTCATCGGTGGAGACAAGTTTGCCCGCGATGCGCATCGCTTCCTTGCGCGCCGGCAGTTTCGGCAGGATCGGCATGTCTCAGGCCTCCACGCAGTTGAGTGCCACCCAGAAGGCATCAAAAGTACGCAGGCGATGCCCTGCAGGAATCTTGAGCCTCCGGTTCGAGATCATCGGGACTCGCTGCTCGGTCAGGCCGCCATGGCTGCGCAACGGCTCGGTCAGGCCCGAAAGATCGTGCTTCTCCGGCGCCGTGCCGAGCGTGACATGGCGTGTCGAGATCACCACGAGATCGCCGAGGCGATCGGGCGGCAATTCGAACTCGGCGCAAGCCGCCTCACGCGTCATGGCCACCTGCACGCCCGAAATGAGCTTCAGCCGGGCGATCAGCGCCGCGCGATCCGCGCCTTCCGGGAGATAGACCGTCGCGAACGAGCCCAACGCGCCGTGATGGACCACATAAGGATCGGTGATCGGCAGGATGACACGCGCCCTGCCCTTGCCCAGCCAGCTTTCGAACAGCGGCTCGAGATAGACCACGCTGGGCGATTTATCCGCGAGGTGCTTGTCATTCATGCCGTGATCGGCGGTCGCGAGGATCGTCCATCCCAGAGCGTCGAACCGGCCAAGATAACGATCGATCATCGCATAGAAATCATTGGCGATTTTCGTGCCTGGGGCTGCCTTGTGCTGGATGTAGTCGGTCGTCGAGAGATACATGAGGTCGGGCTTGAAGGTCTCGGCCAGCTTCACGCCCGCCGCGAAGACAAACTCCGAAAGGCTCGCCGAATAGACATCCGGCACGCCCATGCCAACGAAATCACAGACCTTCTCGATGCCGTTCTCGCCCTTGTTGGCCTTGTCGGCCTTTTCCGAGGAGAACGCGATGGCCGTTCCTGTCGAATAATCGAGCCCTTTCGAGAGCAGGAGCCGCAGCTTGTCCTTCGCCGTCACCATCGCGACCTTGAAGCCGGCCTGCTGCAAGCCGGCAAGAATCGTCGGCACCCGCAGGAAGGATGGATCATTCATCATCACTTCGCTGCCGGTCGCGGGATCGTAGAAGAAATTGCCCGCGATGCCATGCACTTCCGGAGGGCGGCCCGTGATGATCGAGAGATTGTTGGGGTTCGTGAACGAGGGGATCACGCATTCGGCGATCATGCTCGAACCCTCGCGCATCATCCGCGCGAAGTTCGGGGCGACGCCGGCCTCGATCGCCTTCTCGATATAGCCCGGCTCGGAGCCATCGATGCAGATGACGACCGTGGGATTTTTCGGAGCGGCATAGTCGCGGCCATTGACGGAAGCTGCTGCCATCATCCCCTCACTTCACCGGAACCGGCACGCCCATCTCGGCGAGCACATCGCGCACGGCGGAAACCGCGCCTTCCATATCCTTCTCGTAGAGCCGGCCAATGCAGCCGATGCGGAAGGAATCCGCCACCGTCAGCTTGCCCGGATAGATCACGTAGCCCCGGTCCTTCAGCGCGTCGTAGAAGGTCTGGAACACGAATTTCGGGTCTTTGGGCATGTGGAAGGTGATGATGATCGGCGCCTGAAGCGAATCGGGCAGCAGCGTGCGGAAGCCAAGCTTGCGCATGCCGTCGATCAGCACCTTGCCATTGCGGGAATAGCGTCCGCCGCGTCCCGGCTGGCCGCCTTCCGCGAAGAATTCCATCAGCGCCTGATGGAAGGAAACAATCACATGGATCGGCGGCGTGAAGCGATACTGGCCGGTCTTCTCGAAATTCGCGGCCTGATCATGAAGGTCGAGCACGAGGGTCGTGGCATTGCCCTTGGCCACCGCGAGGGTCGACTTCCGGCAGAGCACGAAGCCGAGGCCCGGCACGCCCTCGATGCACTTGTTGGAGGACGCCGCAATCGCATCCGCATGGGCCTTTTCCGCATCGAGCGGCAAGGCGCCGAAAGCGCTCATGGAATCGATGAGGTAGGTCTTGCCATACTTCTTCGCCAGCGCGCCGATCTCATGGACCGGGTTCAGGATGCCGCTCGTCGTCTCGCAATGCACCGTGAAGATGTGGGTGATGCTCTTTGAGCGCTTGAGGATGCCCTCGATCTTCTTGAGGTCCGGCGGGGTATCTTCCGGCGTCTCGTAGACCACCGATTTCCGCTTCGCGATGTCGAGGATGCGCTTGGCGCGATGCCCATAGGCGCCATTGATCAGCACGAGCACGCGGCCCTTCGGCGGCACGAGGCTCGTGAGCATCGCCTCCACGGCGAAGGTACCCGAGCCCTGCACCGGCACCGTGACGAAATTCCTCGTGCCGTTCACGATCTCCGGCAGTCGCTCGAGAACCTCGCGGTTGACCTTGAGGAAGGTCGCATCGCGGCTTCCCCAATCATGAACCATTACCTCCTTCACGCTTTTCGCAGTGGTCAACGGGCCGGGGGTAAGCAGCAGAGGATCGCCGGTTTCGGAGGCGGCGCGGTTCAGGTGGGAAGACGGCATGGAAGGCTCCGGGCAAGCATTTCGATTCATGCTAGCCGAGCGCTCTCCTATTCGTCCAATATGTGTTTTGGATGACGGCTATAGATTTTCTCGATATGCTGTTGAGCGAAAGGTGCGTCATGTCGATCACCGGGTTCAGGGCCTTTCATGCCGTGGCACGCGCGGGCAGTTTCACCCGCGCTGCGGAGGCGGCCGGCATCAGTCAGCCGACCCTCTCGAGCCAGGTGAGGCTGCTGGAAGAAAGGCACGACGCTGCGCTTTTCGACCGCAAGGGGCGCGGCGTGGCCTTGACGCCTTTGGGGCAGAAACTGCTCGACATCACCACGCGCCTCTTTGCAGCGGAGGACGAGGCGAAGGCTCTGCTCGAAGGCGTGCGCGCGGTAAGGCAGGGCCATCTGAGGCTCGCGGCGGACAGTGCGACCCACGCGATGCCGCTGCTGGCGCGGATGCGCGATCGGGCACCCGGCCTCACCTTCAGCCTGAGGATCGGCAACTCTTCCACGGTGCTCGATGACCTCCTGGAATACCGTGCCGATATCGCGATCACCGCGCGCCCGAGTTCCGATCCGCGTTTCGCGATCCGGCTCCTGCGGCGCGACCGCGTGGTGCTCTTTGCGCCGACGGGGCATCGGCTGGCGAACATGGGAACGGTGCCGCTCCTGGCGCTGGCGGGCGAGGATCTGGTGATCCGCGAACGCGGCTCGGTGACACGCGAAGTGTTCGAGACCGCGCTGGCCGAGCGCGGCATCACGCCTGGCATGCTGATCGAGGTCGAGGGTCGCGAGAGCGTGCGCGAGGCCGTGGCGGCCGGCTTCGGTCTCGGCATCGTGTTCGAGAGCGAAATGCCCCCGGGCGACAGTTTTCGCGCCATCGCGATTGCGGATGTGCCCCTCGATGTCGCGGAATACGTGGCCTGCCTCGCCGCCCGCGAGCGCGTCGCCATGGTCCGGAGCTTTCTCGATCTTGTTTCGCAGGAGCCGGCCTGAGAGCATCAAGAACGGCCGGCCGCGCTTGCCGGATGCATTCCGCTGCATCGCGGAAATTATGTCTAGACAATAAAAAACCGGAATGCTTCATTTCGCGTCAGAATGCGGATCAGCATCAGGGAGACCGTCATGAACAAGCTTCGCCTTGCCGCCCTCCTCCTCGCCGCCGGGCTCGCGGCTCCGGCTTCGGCCCAGACCAAGGTTTCGATCGGCATCTCCGGCTGGACCGGGTTTGCGCCGCTCACGCTCGCGAAGGAAGCCGGGATCTTCGCGAGGAACGGCCTCGACGTGACCATCAAGAAGATCCCGCAGGCCTCCCGCCATCTGGCGATTGCTTCCGGTGACATCCAGTGCGCGGCGACCACCGTGGAAACCTGGATTGTCTGGAACGCCAATGGCGTGGCGACGACACAACTGTTCCAGCTTGACAAGAGCTATGGCGCGGATGGCATGGCCGTGAGGAACAACATCAATTCGATCAAGGAGATCAAGGGAAAGACAGTCGCGGCCTCCGCGCCCGGCACCGCGCCCTATTTCACCCTCGCCTGGTTTTTGAAGAAGAACGGACTTTCGGTGAAGGACGTCACCGTCGTTAACATGGAGCCGGGACCTGCTGCGCAGGCCTTCATTGCCGGCCAGAATGACGTGGCGATGACCTACGAGCCCTTCCTCTCGGCGGTGCGCAACGCGCCACAGGCCGGAAAGATCATCGCGACCACGCTCGATTACCCCATGGTGATGGACACCTTCGGCTGCACGCCGAAATTCATCGCCGAGAACGAGAAGGCCGTGAGAGCCCTCGTGGACAGCTATTTCGAGGCCCTCGAGATGATCGCGAAGGAGCAGGAAAAGGCCTTCACCATCATGGGTGCCGATGTGCGCCAGACCGCGCAGCAATTCGCGGATAGCGCGAAGTTTCTGCGCTGGCAGGACAGGGCCGCGAACAAGGTGTTCTTCGCGGGCCCGCATGCGGAATTCTCGAAGGAAGCGGCGGATCTCCTGCTCGAACTCGGCATCATCAAGTCGGTGCCGGATCTCACGAAACTCGCCGATACGCGCTTCATCCAGTAAGGTTCGGAAGCGGGGCGCGCCATGGGAGATGTTCTCGAAGACCTTCTTGCCGATGGCCTTCGCATCGTCTTCTGCGGCACCCGCCCCGGCCTCGCCTCCGCCGCCCGGCAGGCCTATTACGCGAAGCCGGGCAACCGCTTCTGGCGCACCCTGCACGAGGTGGGGCTCACCCCCCGCCTCTTCGCAGCCGATGAATACCGGCTTCTGCTGCCCCTCGGAATCGGCCTGACCGATCTCGCCAAATCCTCCTCCGGGCAGGATTCCACGCTTTCGGCGGCTGAACTTCACATTGACCGGCTCAGGGCGAGTCTCGAACGCCATCGGCCGCAATACCTTGCCTTCACCAGCAAGAACGCTGCTGAGCTGGCCCTGGGGCGCCGGAACCTTCGCTTCGGCCTGCTCGATGAGCGGTTCTGCGGCATCGAAACCCATGTGCTGCCCTCGACTTCTGGGCTCGCCACATCCCACTGGGACATCGCGCCGTGGCAGGCCCTTGCCCGGCGCGTGAAGGAAGAGAAGCGCCATGCGGCCGCTTGAACCCATCTCCGAAGGACGCAAGATCCTGCTTGGTCTCGCCTTCTTCGTGCTGTTCTTCGCGGCCTGGGCCGTCGCCACGCTTGGCGGATATGTGTCGAAGACGTTCCTCGCCGACCCCATCACCATGGTGAAGGATGGCTGGCTGCTGCTGACGAAATTCGGTTTCGCGGAGGATATCGCCATCACCATCTGGCGCGTGGTCGGCGGCTTCGTGCTCGCGGCGATCGTGGCGGTGCCGCTCGGCATCCTGATGGGCGCCTACAAGCCGGTGGAGGCGTTCCTCGAACCCTTCGTCTCCTTCGCGCGCTACCTGCCGGCCTCGGCCTTCGTGCCGCTGCTGATCCTCTGGGCGGGCATCGGGGAGACGCAGAAGTTGCTGGTGATCTTCATCGGCTCGGTGTTCCAGATCATCCTGATGGTCGCCGTGGTGGTGGGCAACACGCGCCGCGACCTCGTGGAGGCGGCCTATACGCTCGGTGCCAAGGATGCCGGCATCGTGGGCCGGGTGATGATCCCGATGAATGCGCCGGAAATCGCGGAAATCCTCCGCCTCGTGCTCGGCTGGGCCTGGACCTATGTGATCGTGGCGGAACTGATCGGTTCCTCCAGCGGCATCGGCCACATGATCATCGACAGCCAGGCCCTGCTCGCTACGGGCCAGATGATCTTCGGCATCATCATCATCGGCATCATCGGGCTCATTTCCGACTTCCTGTTCAAGTTCCTGAACGCGAAGCTGTTTCCCTGGAGGCTTGCATGAGCAAGCCAGTGTAAGAAGAGAGGCTTGCATGAGCAGGCCAGTGTAAGAAGAGAGGCTGGCGTGAGCAAGCTGGTAGTCGAGGGGCTGGGGCGCATTTTCCCGGGCGTGCGCGGGGGCAAGCCGGTGACCGCGCTGCAGCCGACCGATCTCGTGATCGGCAACAATGAATTCGTGACGCTTCTCGGCCCCTCGGGCTGCGGGAAATCCACGCTGTTGCGCATGGTCGCGGGGCTTGATCGACCCACTTCCGGGCAGGTCCTGCTCGATGGCCGCAAGGTCGAGGGGCCGGGTGCGGATCGGGGGATGGTCTTCCAGAGCTACACGCTGTTTCCATGGCTCACGGTGTCGCAGAACATCGCCTTCGGCTTGCATGAGAAGGGCATGCCCGAGCGCGAGAGCCGCGCGATCGTCGCGAGCTACATCGACAAAGTGGGCCTCAAGGGCTTCGAGAACCATTATCCGAAGCAGCTTTCCGGCGGCATGCAGCAGCGCACGGCGATTGCCCGCGCGCTCGCCAATGATCCTGGCGTTTTGCTGCTCGACGAACCTTTCGGCGCGCTCGACAACCAGACCCGCGCGCTGATGCAGGAATTGCTGCTCGGCATCTGGGAGCGCGAGCAGAAAACCGTGATCTTCGTGACCCATGACATCGAGGAGGCGATCTTCCTCGCAACGCGCTGCCTGGTGATGAGCGCGCGTCCCGGACGCATCAAGGCCGATCTGCCGATCACCCTGCCGCATCCCCGGCATTACACGCTGAAAACCGCGCCGGAATTCTCCGCGCTCAAGGCCCGGCTGACAGAGGAAATCCGTAGCGAGGCCGTGCTCGCGGCGGCGCATTAGAGCATCCGTCCGCCAAGTGGATACCGGTTGGCGTAAAAAAGCGGATGCGAAAACAAGAAGAGTGAGCGCAGGATCTGATTCGATCAGATCGGAGGCCGCTCTAAACCGGTATCAGCTCCACGAGCCAGACCGGTTCATCGCCGTGGAACCGCTGGCTTGAGAGAACCACCGCGTCGTTTTCATGCAGGGTGATGGTCGCGCGCCCTGCGGTGGTGATCCGCGCCGCACCGCGCGGGCAGACGAGCACCGCCTCGCATTCCACCACGCAATCCCCGCTCACCAACCTCAGGCGATGGCGATAGACCCCGCGCCGGGTCATCACGTTGAGATCGCGCACCGGCCCGCCGAGCAGGATGCAATCGGTGGCTATATCGCCGGGATAGGCGAAAGCGGGCGCATCGAGACGCAGGTTTTCCACGCGGCCATCGCCGAAGGTGAGGCGGAACCCTTCGCCGGCGAGAATGGCCGTCGAGCGGTCGATGCCCTCGAAGCGCGAGAACGGCCCATCAGTCGCGACCTCGGCAATGGAGATGCGCCACGCGAAGCTGTCGAGCGTCGCATTCTCCGGAAAGCTCGCAACATCGAAGGTCACCCCGCCCCCGTTCTTCCAGGGGCGAGCCGCGCGTTCCGAAGCCTTGAGCAGGCGCATCACAGGATGCCCGGCAAATTCAATTGATGCTCGCGGGCGCATTGAAGCGCGGTGTCATAACCGGCATCGGCATGGCGCATCACGCCCGTCGCGGGGTCGTTCCAGAGCACGCGGGCGATGCGGCGCGCGGCATCCTCGGTGCCGTCGCAGCAGATCACCATGCCCGAATGCTGCGAAAACCCCATGCCCACGCCGCCGCCATGGTGCAGCGACACCCAGGTGGCACCACTTGCGCAATTGAGCAGCGCGTTGAGGAGCGGCCAGTCCGACACCGCATCCGAACCGTCGCGCATGGCTTCCGTCTCGCGATTGGGCGAGGCGACGGAGCCGGAATCGAGGTGATCGCGCCCGATCACGATCGGCGCCTTGAGTTCGCCCTTCGCAACCATCTCGTTGAAGGCGAGGCCGAGCCGGTGACGATCGCCCAGCCCCACCCAGCAGATGCGCGCCGGCAATCCCTGGAACTTGATGCGCTTTTTCGCCATGTCGAGCCAGTTGTGGAGATGCTTGTTGTCGGGCAGCAGCTCCTTCACCTTCTCGTCGGTGCGATAGATGTCTTCCGGGTCGCCGGAGAGCGCGCACCAGCGGAAGGGGCCAATCCCCTTGCAGAAGAGCGGGCGAATATAGGCCGGCACGAAGCCCGGAAAATCGAAGGCGTCGGCGACGCCCTCTTCGAGCGCCATCTGGCGGATGTTGTTGCCGTAATCGACCGTGGGGACACCCATCCTGTGGAAATCGAGCATGGCGCGGACATGCGCCGCCATGCTCTTCTTCGCCGCGGCCGTCACGCCCCCGGGGTCACTCGCCTGCCTGGCTTCCCAATCCGCGAGCGTCCAGCCCTGCGGCAGATAGCCGTGCACGGGATCATGCGCGGAGGTCTGGTCGGTCACGCAATCCGGGCGGATGCCGCGTCTGACGAGTTCGGGGAAGAGATCCGCCGCATTGCCGAGGAGACCAACCGAGATTGCCTTCTTCTCGGCCGAGGCGCGGCGGATGATCTCCAGCGCCTCATCCAGCGTGTCGGCCTTCACGTCGAGATAGCCGGTGCGCAGGCGGAATTCGATGGAGGAGGGGCGGCATTCCACCGCAAGGCAGGAAGCCCCGGCCATCGTGGCCGCGAGGGGCTGCGCGCCGCCCATGCCGCCGAGGCCCGCCGTGAGGATCCAGCGGCCCGAGAGGTCGCCGCCATAATGCTGGCGACCCATTTCCACGAAGGTCTCGTAGGTGCCCTGAACGATGCCCTGCGTGCCGATATAGATCCACGAGCCGGCGGTCATCTGGCCATACATCATGAGGCCCTTCTTATCGAGCGCGTTGAAATGCTCCCAGGTCGCCCAGCGCGGCACGAGGTTCGAATTGGCGATGAGCACGCGCGGCGCGTCCGCATGGGTGCGGAACACACCCACCGGCTTGCCCGATTGCACGAGGAGCGTCTCATCCGCCTCGAGCTTCTTCAGCGCGGCGACGATCCTGTCGAAGCTGTCCCAGTCGCGCGCGGCACGGCCGATGCCGCCATAGACCACGAGTTCGCCGGGCTTCTCGGCCACATCGGGGTCGAGGTTGTTCATGAGCATGCGCATCGGCGCTTCGGTGAGCCAGCTCTTGGCCGAGAGATCGAGGCCGCGCGGCGCGCGGATCACGCGGGAATTGTCGAGACGGGAATGGTCGAGACGATTCATGGGATCAGGCCCCTTTCGCGAAGGCAAGGCAGGCTTGGAGGATCGAGGAAAGCGTCGCGCGGATCGGCGCGGCATAGGCGGGATCATAGGCGCCGGGCCAGTTGGCCTCGCTCACCTCGGGCATCGGTTCGCGCATGTAGCCACGGCAGGCGAGTTCCATCTGCACGGCATGGATGCCGGCTTCGGGCTTGCCATAATTACGCGTGATGTAACCACCCTTGAACCGCCCGTTGGTGACGCGGCTCCCGCCGCTCTGATCGCAGAGCTTTTCAATCTCGCCCGCAAGACGCGGATCGCAGGCGGCACCCGAATGCGTGCCGATGTTGAACTGTGGCAATTCCCCTTCGAACAGCCGGGGGATCACCGAGCGGATCGAGTGGCAATCATAGAGCACCACGCTGGCGTGCTGCGCGCGCAGGCGCTGAAGCTCGCCCGCAAGCGCCGCGTGATAGGGGTCGAAGGCGAGCTTGCGCCGCAGCTCGACCTCTGCCGGATCGGGCACCTGCCCTGGCTG
Organism: Rhabdaerophilum sp.; assembly: GCF_046092605.1. Taxonomy (NCBI): domain Bacteria; kingdom Pseudomonadati; phylum Pseudomonadota; class Alphaproteobacteria; order Hyphomicrobiales; family Rhabdaerophilaceae; genus Rhabdaerophilum; species Rhabdaerophilum sp. The sequence goes on from NZ_JBJTDY010000004.1 coordinate 22,314, forward strand.
ATAAAGCAGCTCGCCATCGAAGGTGGTCGACGGGCAGAGCTCGGTCGTCGCCTGTCCGGGATAGAGGGAGACGCCGGAGGGGTCGCGGTTCACGTCGATCAGCGTGCGTGAGAGCGAAGTATGAATGATCGTGGCATCGAGACCGGCCGCGAAGGCGTAGAGATCATCGATCCACCAGTCGCAATCCTTCCGCGCGAGCCAGGGCGAGACGACGCGAGCCGCGAGTTCCGGCGGCAGGTCGCGGCCGGTATGCGGCAGGCTGATGACAAGCGGCGCGTTTCCCTGTCGCACCGTCAGCCAGTGATCCGGCAGCGTGAACATCGCTCAGCCTTCGCTCTCGATCGTCGCAAGCCCGGCGGCATGAAGTGTCGCGCCACAGGCGATCAGATGGGCGGAGAGAGCAAGGTCATCGGCCATGAAGCGGTCCTCGGCCAGCGCGGGCACATGGGCACGGAGCTCCTCGACCACGCGCTCCAGTCGCGGACCCGTGCGCAACGCATGCGCGGAGGCAGCACCGCCCTTCAGGCCCTCCAGCCCCGCGCCCCGTTTCCTCAGGTCGATGCCCTGCACGGCAACGAGCATTTCGATGCCCAGAATCCGCGCGAGATTGATGTTCATCTCATGGAGCCGACGCGCCCCATGCGCGGCCATGGAGACATGGTCCTCCTGATTGGCGGAGGTGGGCGTGGAATCGATCGAAGCCGGCGTTGCGCGCTGCTTGTTCTCGGCGAAGATCGCCGCTGCCGTGACCTCCGCAATCATGAAGCCGGAGTTCAGTCCCGGTGCCGGCGTGAGGAACGGCGGCAGGCCGAAATTCAGCGCCGGGTCCACGAGGGTCGCGATGCGGCGCTCGGAGATCGCACCGATTTCGGAAATCGCCAGCGCGATCTGATCGGCGGCGAAGGCCACGGGCTCGGCATGAAAATTGCCGCCGGAAACGATCTCTCCCGTTTCCACCAGCACGAGGGGGTTGTCGGTCGCCGCATTGGCTTCGACAACCAGCGTGCGCATGGCCTCGCGGATGAGGCCCAGCGCAGCGCCCGTCACCTGCGGCTGGCAGCGCAGGCAATAGGGGTCCTGCACGCGCTCGTCGCCTTCAAGATGCGCCTCGCGGATTTCGCTGCCCTCCAGCAGCAGCATCAGCGTTTCCGCCGCTTCGATCTGGCCCGGAAGGCCGCGCAGGGCATGAATCTCCGGCCGGAACGGCGTGGTGGAAGCCATGGCGGCATCGGTCGAGAGCGCGCCGGTGACCAGCGCCGAAAGGGCAAGCCGTTCCGCTTGCAGGGCCGCAGCGATGGCATGGGCGGTGGAAAACTGTGTGCCGTTGATCAGCGCGAGCCCTTCCTTCGGGCCGAGAACCAGCGGAGTGAGGCCCGTCTTCGCCAGGGCTTCGGCGGCGGGCATCCGCTTGTCGCCCAGAAAGGCCTCGCCCTCGCCCATCATGGCGGCGGTGAAGTGCGCCAGCGGAGCGAGATCGCCCGAGGCACCCACGGAGCCCTGAGCGGGCACCAGCGGCACGATTCCAGCCTCCAGAAACGCCTCGATCTGGCGGATGACCACGGGACGGACACCCGAGGCACCACGCCCGAGGCTGAGGAGTTTCAGCGCCATCATGAGGCGCACGACCGGCGCTGGCGTGGGCTCTCCCATGCCGCAGCAATGCGAGAGGATGAGATTGCGTTGCAGCGTTGCCGTATCCTGCGCAGGAATGCGCTTCGAGGCGAGCTTGCCAAAGCCGGTATTGATGCCGTAGACCGCCGCATCACTCGCCGCGGCCTTCGCGACAATCGCCGCGGCGGCTTCGATGCGCGGCAAGGCTGCAGGATCAAGTCGCGCCGCCGCACCATCCAGAATGGCTCGAAACGCCGGATATCCTGCTTTTCCAGGCGTGAGCATGACGCTCATTGGCCCCTCCGGATGCGTTGATGGAGCGGGTCGAACCCCATGCGATAGACCAGCTCCGCCGGGCTCTCGACCGACCAGATCGCGAGATCGGCCCATTTGCCGGCCTCCAGCGTGCCGACCTCACCGAGTTTCCCCAGCGCGCGCGCCGCCTCGCGCGTGAAACCCGCGAGGCACTCGCCGACCGTCATGCGGAAAAGCGTCGCCGCCATGTTCATGGTCAGCAGCGGCGAGGTGAGCGGCGAGGAACCGGGATTGCAATCGGTCGCGAGCGCCATGCGCGTCCCCGCCGCGCGGAAGGCGGAGATGGGCGGCAATTGCTTCTCGCGCAGGAAATAGAACGCCCCGGGCAGCAGCACGGCAACCGTTCCGGCCCTGGCCATCGCGGCCGCACCCTCGGCATCGGTATATTCGAGGTGATCCGCCGAAAATGCGCCGTGCCTTGCCGCGAGTGCCGCGCCGTGGAGGTTCGAGAGCTGGTCGGCATGGAGCTTCACTGGCAGGCCCATGCGGCGCGCGGCGGTGAAGAGGCGATCCACCTCCTCGGGCGAGAAGGCGATGCCCTCCGAGAAGGCATCGACCGCATCCGCGAGGTTTTCCGCGACGAGCGCCGGCAATTGCTCGGCGATGACGTGATCGATGTAATCGCCGGAGCGGCCAGCGAATTCCGGTGGGATGGCATGCGCGCCAAGCGCCGTCGTCAACACCGAAACAGGCCGCAGCGTGCCGAGGCGGCGCGCCGCGCGCAGGGTTTTCGCTTCATCCGCGACCGTCAGCCCATAGCCCGACTTGATCTCGACCGTGGTCACACCCTCGCTCATGAGGGCATCGAGGCGGGGAAGCGCAGAGGCGACGAGCTCATCCTCGCTCGCGGCGCGCGTGGCGCGCACCGTGGAGAGAATGCCGCCGCCCGCGCGGGCGATCTCCTCGTAGCTCGCGCCATCGAGCCGCATCTCGAACTCGCGGGCGCGATTTCCCCCGAAGACGAGATGGGTGTGGCAATCGATGAGGCCGGGCGTGACAACGCGGCCTTCGCAGTCAATGATTTCATTCGCCGCAAGGCCGGTCGGCAGGTCGTTTTCCGCCCCGGCAAAGACGATCCGCCCGCCGGCCACGACGACCGCGCCGCGTTCGATGATCCCCATGCCCTCCCCGGCCATGGTCACCAGGCGGGCGTTGCGAAACACAGGATCCGCTGACACGACAGCACCTCTTTTGTCTATACATAAGAAGGCGCTCGCACTAAAGTCCAGCGGAAATTGAGAGGCGGAGAGTGAACCGATGCCGGTGCTCCATTTCGGTCAGGCGCTGCTGCCCGCGGGCTGGGCGAACGGGGTGGCCATTCATCACGAGGCGGGCCTCATCACGCGGGTCGAGACCGGCGTCAAGGCCGCCTCAACCGAGGGGGAGATCGCCCTGCCCGGCCTTGCAAGCCTGCATTCGCACAGCTTCCAGCGCGGCATGGCGGGGCTCGCGGAGCGGCGCGGCCAATCGGATGACAGCTTCTGGACCTGGCGCGAGGTGATGTATCGCTTCCTCGGCGCAATCACGGCCGAGGATGTCGAGACCATCGCCGCCTTCGCTTTCATGGAGATGCTGGAGCGCGGGTTCACGGCGGTGGGCGAGTTCCACTACCTGCATCACCAGCCGGATGGGACGCCCTATGCCAACCCTGCGGAAAATGCCGAGCGGATCGCCGCGGCGGCGTCCGAAACGGGCATCGCGCTCACGCTTCTGCCGGTCTTCTATGCCCATGGCGGATTCGGCGGGCAGGCTCCGAATTCCGGCCAGCGGCGCTTCATCTCGGACCTCAGGGGTTTCGCGCGCCTCATGGAGGCGAGCGGGCGGGCGATTTCCGGCCTGCCGCAGGCGGTGCTCGGCTTTGCACCCCATTCCCTGCGCGCCGCGATGCCGGATGAGCTGGACGCCCTGGTCGCTGCCTTTCCAACCGGGCCGGCGCATATCCATGTCGCCGAGCAGATGAAGGAAGTGCAGGATTGCCTCGCCTGGAGCGGGAAACGCCCGGTGGAATGGCTTCTCGCCAACCAGCCCGTGGACGAGCGCTGGTGCCTGATCCATGCGACGCATCTCACCGAGGGCGAAGTGCAGGCCCTCGCGCGATCCGGCGCGGTGGCGGGGCTCTGCCCCATCACCGAGGCCAATCTCGGTGATGGAACCTTTCCCGGCATGGATTTCCTCGCGAGCGGCGGGCGTTTCGGCGTTGGCACGGATTCGAATGTCGAGATCAGCGCGGCTGGCGAGTTGCGCATGCTGGAATACAGCCAGCGTCTTGCGCGCCGGGTGCGCAATGCGATGAGCCTGCCGGGGCTTTCCACCGGCCGCCTCCTGCATGATCGCGCTCTCGCAGGCGGTGCCCAGGCACTCGGGCGACCGATGGGGATCACGCCCGGAGCGCGGGCCGACTTCGTGACGCTCGACCCGGAGGCCCCCGATCTCGCGGGCCGAGATGGCGATTTCGCGCTCGATTCCTACATTTTCGCGGGCGGCCATGCGCTGATCGACCGCGTTTATGCGGCTGGAAAACCGGTCGTGGACCAGGGCCGGCATCACCGGCACGAGGCTGTCGCCGCGGCCTACCGGAAGGTCATCCACCGTCTGGCCGGCATGATCTGACGCGCATCATCGGAGCGGACCATTGGACGACATCGCCCTCCCCCGCTACCTGGAGATCCGGCGTGATATCCAGAATCGCATCGCTTCGGGCGAATTGCGGCCGGGCGATGCCATCCCCTCCGAGCATGAACTCAAGGAGCTCTATGGTTGCTCGCGCATGACCGTGAGCAAGGCGCTCTCGGCGCTGGCGAGCGAGGGGCTGATCCAGCGCCGCCGGCGCGCGGGTTCGCAGGTGGCAATGCCGCGCACGGCGCAGACCGTGCTGAAGATCCACGATCTCAAGGCGGAGATCGCCGCCTCCGGTCGCGCCTATCGCTGCGAGATCCTCTCCCGGGCAAGGCGCGCACCCGATGCCGCCGACCTCGCACGGCTGGGCGAACCAGTGACGGAAATCCTCGCGCTCCAGCTCGTGCATTACGCCGATGACCTTCCTTACGCGGTCGAACACCGGCTGATGAACCTCGCGATCGTGCCGGATGCGGCAAGCGCCGATTTCTCCGAGACCCCGCCCGGCACCTGGCTCCTCAACGAAGTGCCCTGGACCGATGCCGAGCACATCATCCGGGCGGATATCGCCTCACCCTCGCTGGCGCGGCGGCTCGCCATGCCCAAGGGGGCGGCCTGCCTCGTGATTGACCGGCGCACATGGCAAGGGGGCGTGATCGTCACCGCCGTGACGCTGCATTATCCGGCCGCGCGCCATCAGATCGTCTCGCATTTTTCGCCCGGTGGCGGGTTCGGAACCTGAAGCCCCCCGGATTGGCGGGTGGTGCCAAGGGTGTTATGCGAATATACGAGATTTTCAGTGACGGAGTTGGGGGCGTGGCGACAATAGAGCGGGACAAGGCCGGGAAGAAAGGACCGGTCCATGTCATGGCCTATGGCGTGCACGTTTTCACGGCACTCGGGGCGGCGCTTGGTTTTCTCGCCCTGGAAGCCGCGATTTCCGGGCATATCGTGGCATGTTTCGGCTGGCTGGCCGTGGCGCTGATCGTCGATGCCGCGGATGGCCCGATGGCGCGGCGACTGAACGTGATCGAGACCGCCTCGCGCTATGATGGCGCGGTGCTCGATCTCGTGGTCGATTTCATCACCTACGTCTTCGTGCCGGCGGCGATCCTGCTGCGCCCGGAAATCATGCCGCAGCCCTATGGCCTCGCGATGGGCCTGATCATCACCATCGGCTCGGCGCTCTATTTCGCAGACACCAAGATGAAAACGCATGATTGGTGGTTCCTCGGCTTTCCGGCCGTGTGGAACGTGGTGGTTTTCTACATCGTGGTGTTTCTGCCACCGGCCTGGCTGGCGCTGGTCATCGTGATCATTCTCACGGCGATGATGTTCCTGCCCGTGGTGTTCGTGCACCCCGTGCGCGTGAAGCGCTGGCGCCCCATGACCATGGCCGCGCTCGCGACATGGAGCGTGGCGGCGGTGTGGTCGATCATCGTGGATCGGCTTGCCCCCGGCCTCGCCACCAAAGCGGTGTTGCTGGCCGGCGGCATCTATTTCCTGGGGCTCGGTTTCCTGCGTGATCTGCCCGAGAAGGAATGAGCCTCAGCGCTTTGCGAAGCGCTTCTGCCACTCGCCAAGAATGCGATCGCGGTTCTCCATCGCCCAGACGAAATCGTTTCGGATCATCGAAGCCGCGACCCCCGCCGGATAATTCCTGGGCGGCGGGGCGACGCCCTCGATGGCCGTGAGCGGCACCCACCTGGCGTAGAGTTCGTTGGCCTTCCGGCTCGCGGCAAAATCCATCAGCGCCTTGGCGGCTTCGAGGTTCTTCGTGCCCTTGAGGATCGCGGCGGTATCCATGTCCCAGCCGCCGCCCTCCTTCATCACGAGGATGTCGATGGGCGCGCCCTTGTCCTTCTCCATCATGCCCGCGAGCTCATAGGAGATGCCGATCGGGTATTCGCCCGTCGCGGCATGGCGGCAGGGCCGCGTGCCCGAGGGCTCGTAGACCGCGATGTTCCTGTGCAGCCCCTCCATGAATTCCCACCCCTTCGCCTCGCCGAAGAGCTGCAGGAAGGCCGAGACATGGAAATAGCCCGTGCCCGAGGCCGCAGGATCGGAGAAGACGATCTTGCCCTTGTAAACAGGGTTCAGCAGGTCGAACCAGCTCTGCGGACGCGGAAGGTTCTGCTTCTCGGCCTCGATGGTGTTGAAGCAGATCGCCGCTACCCAGGCTTCCATGCCGATCCAGTGCGGCACGGCCTCGCTGTCGCGGAAATTCGGCCGCAGCGCCGCGAGGTTCTTCGGCGCATAGGGCTCAAGAATGCCGCGCCGCTTGAAATCAAGCATCGAGGTGACGGCGAGACCCCAGATGACATCGCCGCGCGCCTGCTCGGCTTCCGCGATGATGCGCGCGGTCAGCGTGCCCGTGGATTCGCGGCGCCAGACGATCTCGATATTCGGGTTCTCGGCCTCGAATGCGCTCTTGAACTCGGCGAGGCTCTCCGGAAGCAGGGTCGTATAGACCTGCAACTGCGTCTTCGGTGCTTGCGCGAAGGCCGGCAGGGCCAGCAGGCCCGCGATCAGCGCCGGGAAAGCACGGCGCGTGAGATTGTTCAGAAACATCATGGCGGATCTCCGTTCGAGTCAGAGATCCGGATTGAGGGCTTGAGAGTGCGACGACCTGACGGGCCATGCGCGCCATCCCTTCGCCGGCATGATCCGGATCAGGTTCGAAGGGTCGCCGCGCCTCCGGTTTTCCGGATCTCGCGGACTTCTCAGCCCCGAAGGCCGCGTGATGCGGCTGGCCAGGGCTCCCCTAGGCTCCAAACAGAGATAGTGGCGCGCAACCGATGCGTCAATTCCGGCGCGTCTCGCATCGCCGTCCCGGCATTTTTCCCTCTGGCATAACCCGAACGCCCTTTTCAGCCGGGCGCGAGGCGCTATTCTTCCCGACTGTTGGCGCTCTCGCCACGTTTTTCCCTTGGAGGTGAAACGCGATGAACGGGTTCTCGATTGGACGCGGGCTGGTGGCCGGTCTGACCTTCATGCTGTCAGCCCTGGCCGCGAAGGCGCAGGGCGAGGTGCGCGTCTATAACTGGTCGGATTACATCAACCCCGCCGTTCTCGACGCCTTCACGCGCGAAACCGGCATCAAGGTGATCTACGATACCTTCGACCAGATGGAGACGGTGGAGACGAAGCTTGTCACCGGCAAGAGCGGTTATGACCTCGTGGTGGTCACTGCATCGTTCCTGCCGCGGCACATCCCGCTGAAGCTCTACACCGAACTCGATAAATCGAGGCTGCCGAACCTCTCGCATCTTTGGCCCGATATCGTGGGCCGCCTGGCGAAATACGATCCCGGCAACAGGTTCGCGGTCAATTACATGTGGGGCACCACGGGCCTCGGCTACAATCTGAAGAAGGTGCGCGAGAAGCTCGGCCCGCAAGCGCAGGTCGATAGCTGGTCGATCCTGTTCGATCCCGCAAAGGTCTCGAAACTCGCTTCCTGCGGCGTGCACGTGCTCGAAGCGACGGAGGAAATGTTCCCGGCGGCGCTCCGTTATCTCGGCCTCGACCCGGATTCAAAGGCCGAAGGTGACCTGCGCAAGGCCGCGGATCTTCTGGCGAAAATCAAGCCGCATATCCAGAAATTCCATTCCTCCGAATACATCACCGCGCTCGCCAATGGCGATATCTGCCTCGCGGTGGGCTATTCGGGTGACGTGCTTCAGGCAAAGAAGCGCGCGGCGGAAGCCAGGAACGGCGTCGAGATCGGCTATTCCATTCCGAGAGAGGGCGCGCTGATGTGGTTCGACAGCTTCGTGATCCCGGCGGATGCCGCGAACAAGGAAGCAGCCTACAAGCTGATCGACTACCTGAACCGCCCGGAAGTCTCGGCCAGCAACTCGGTCTTCATCCAATATGCCTCGCCGAACCTCTCGGCGCAGAAGCATATCCCGCCGGAGATCCTCAAGGACCCCGGCATCTACCCGAGTGCGGAGACGCTGGCGCGGCTCTACACCATCACGCCCTTTGACGAGAAAACCCAGCGGGTGGTGAACCGCCTCTGGACGCGCGTGAAGACGGGCCGATGATGCGCTTCCTCACCGGTCGGTTTCCCGCATCATGAGCATTGAGCGCGCCGCAGGCCCGGTGCGATCGAGTTTCGCGCCGTGGCTTGATCCGGGCGCGAAACCGCTCGTCTCGTTTTGCAATGTGCGGAAATCCTTCGGCGCGGTGGAAGCCGTGGCGGGGGTGAATCTCGATCTCTACCCGCGCGAGTTCTTCGCCCTTCTGGGTCCCTCCGGCTGCGGGAAGACAACGTTGATGCGCATGCTCGCGGGCTTCGAGGAGCCGACCTCGGGCGATATCCTGCTGGATGGCCGAAGCGTGCTCGGCGTGCCCGCCCATCAGCGGCCCACGAACCTGATGTTCCAATCCTACGCGCTGTTTCCGCACATGAATGTGGCGGAGAACATCGCCTATGGCCTGAAGCAGGAGGGGCTGCCCAGGGCAGAGATCGCGGCGCGGGTGGAGGAAGTGCTGAGCCTGGTGCGCCTCGCGGATTTCGGCAGGCGCCGACCGGATCAACTCTCCGGCGGGCAGAAGCAGCGCGTGGCGCTCGCGCGCGCCATCGCCAAGCGGCCGCGCGTGCTGCTGCTCGACGAACCTCTCGGTGCACTGGACCGCAAGCTGCGCGAGGAGACGCAATTCGAACTCGTGGCCCTGCAGGAGAAGCTCGGCCTCGCCTTCCTGATGGTCACGCATGACCAGGACGAGGCCATGACCATGGCCCATCGCATCGGCGTGATGGGAAAGGGTCGCCTCGCGCAGGTCGGCACACCAGCGGAGATCTATGAAGCGCCTCAGACGCGCGCGGTGGCCGAATTCGTGGGCGACATCACCATCTTCGAGGCGACCGTCACGAAGGTCGAGGGCGAGGTGGTGACGCTGCTGCACCCCACTATCGGCACCATCGAACTCGATGACGAGGGCGAGAAACCCGCGCCCGGTACCCGCGTGGATGTGGGCCTGCGCCCCGAGAAGATCACCCTCGGCTTCACCCCGCCGCATGAAGGCGTGAACCGCGTCGAGGGCATCGTCTGGGATATCGGCTATCTCGGCGACATGACCATGGTGCAGGTGAAACTTGCCGATGGCGCGATTGTCCGCGTGGGCGTCACCAATCGCACACGCCGCTCGGAGCGCCCCATCGGCTGGGATGATCCCGTCTGGCTCTCGTGGGATATCGAGGCGCCGATCCTGCTGGATGGCGCGACGTGAAGGGCGACCAGCGCGCATGGCTTGCCGCGCTCGCGCCGATCCTTTGGCTCGGGGCGTTCTTCGTGCTGCCCTTCCTGATGGTCCTGCGGATATCGCTGTCGGATGCCGCGCGCGCGGTGCCGCCCTATGCGCCGCATTGGCCGGGCTTCGGGCAGATCGGCGAGTTCCTGGCGGGGCTCGATTTCGAGGCGTTCGGCACACTCTGGGAAGACAACCTTTATCTTGATGCGTTTCTCACGGCGATCCGCATCGCAGGGATGGCAACGCTCATCGCGCTTCTGATCGGCTTCCCCCTCGCCTATGCCATCACACGCGCCCCGAAACGCTGGCAGAACCTGCTGGTTCTGCTCGTCATCCTGCCGTTCTGGACCTCCTTTCTCATCCGCGTCTATGCGTGGATGGCAATCCTGCGGCCCGAGGGCTTGCTTGATCGGGTGCTGATGGGCATCGGCCTCACCGGCGAGCCGCTGCGTCTGCTCAATACCGAAACAGCCGTGCTGATCGGCATGGTCTATGCCTACCTGCCCTTCATGGTGCTGCCGATCTACGCGGTTCTCGAAAAGATGGATCGCAGCCTGATCGAGGCCGCTGCGGATCTCGGGGCGAAGCCGCTCACGCGCTTTTTCACCATCACCGTGCCGCTGGCAAAGCCCGGCATTCTTGCCGGTTGCTTCCTCGTCTTCGTTCCCGGAATCGGCGAATTCGTGATCCCCGATCTGCTTGGTGGCTCGGAGACGCTAATGATCGGCCGCGTGCTCTGGACCGAGTTCTTCTCGAACCGCGATTGGCCTCTGGCTTCCGCCGTGGCCGTGAGCCTTCTTGCCTTCATCATCCTGCCGATGATGATGCTCCGCAGTATCACCCAACGGAAGGAGACGAGCCGATGAAAGGCTTCCGTCTCGTCCATGCGCTCGCGCTGATTGCCGGGCTGCTGTTCCTCTATGTGCCGATCGGCATTCTCATTCTCTATTCCTTCAACGCCTCGCGACTGGTGACGGTCTGGGGCGGTTTTTCCACGCAATGGTATGCGAGCCTGTTGCAGAACCAGGCGCTGAAGGACGCAGCCTTGCTTTCTCTGGGCTTGGCCATTGCTTCGGCGACCATCGCGACCGTGCTCGGCACCCTGGCCGCTCTGGCGCTGGAACGGGCGCGACCGGGCCGCGCGAAACTGCTCTTCGGCGGGCTGATCGCTGCGCCGATGGTCATGCCCGAGGTGATCACCGGCCTCTCGCTGCTGCTGCTCTTCGTGGCGCTGAATGTGGAGCGCGGCTTCGCGACGGTGACGCTGGCGCATGCGACGCTGACGCTCTGCTTCGTGACCATGATCGTGCAGGCGCGGCTTGCGACGCTCGATCGCAGTCTCGAGGAAGCCGCGCAGGATCTCGGCGCGAGCCCGTGGCGCGTGACCATGACCATCACCCTGCCGCTCGCGCTGCCGGCAATCATCGCCGGGTGGCTCCTGGCCTTCACGCTCTCGCTCGATGATCTCGTGATCGCGAGCTTCGCGACCGGGCCGGGCGCCACGACGCTGCCCATGCGCATCTACTCGGCCGTGCGCCTTGGCGTGAGCCCGGAAATCAACGCGATCTCGACCTTGCTCATCGCCGGTGTCGCGGCGCTCGTCGTCACGGCCTCGCTGATCCTGAAGCGCGAGAAGCTCATCGGGGGTTAGGGTCCTGCCCCTTATCGGTTGCGCCCGCCGCCCGCGCGGAAGTCGGCATAGGCCAGCCGAATACCCTCCTCGAGAGAGGTTTTCGCGTGCCAGCCGAGTTCGGCGAGCTTCGAGACATCCATCAGCTTGCGCGGTGTGCCGTCCGGTTTCGATTGGTCATGGTCGACCGCGCCTTCGAAACCCACGACCTTCGCGATGAGGCCCGCCAGTTCCGTGATGGTCACATCCGTGCCGGTGCCGACATTGAGATGCCCCTCGCCGGAATAATGTTCAGTCGCGAAGAGCGTGCTCTCCGCGAGATCATCCACGAACAGGAATTCCCGGCGCGGCGTGCCGCTGCCCCAGAGCGTGACGGATTTCGCGCCCGCCTCCTTCGCCTCATGGAAACGGCGGATGAGCGCGGGCAGCACATGGCTGTTCTCGGGGTGGTAATTGTCGCCGGGACCATAGAGGTTCGAAGGCATCAGCGAGATCATGTCCGCGCCGAATTGCCGGCGATAGCTCTGCGCCAGCTTGATCGCTGTGATCTTTGCAATCGCATACCACTCGTTGGTGGGTTCGAGGCTGCCGGTGAGCAGGCTTTCCTCGCGGATGGGCTGTTCCGCGAATTTCGGGTAGATGCAGGAAGAGCCGAGATTGACGAGTTTCTCCACGCCATGGCGATGCGCAGCCTCAATGACATTCGCGGCGATCATCACGTTCCTGTAAAGGAAATCGCGCGGAAAGCTGTTGTTCGCCAGAATGCCCCCGACATGGGCGGCCGCGAGCAGAACGACCTGCGGGCGGTTTCTTGCGAACCAGCGTTCGGTCTCAGCCTGATTTTCGAGATCGAGTTCGGCGCGGCTCGCGACAATCGGCTCGATGCCGCGTGCCTTCAGAGCGCGCACCAGCGCCTGCCCCACCATGCCGCGATGGCCCGCGACGAAGACGCTTTTTCCAGCCAGCGGGAACAGCGCCTCAGGCATCGCGATCCTGCCGGTTGTGCTCGCGGAGAACCACATCGAGATCGGACCGCATCATGTCCTTCACAAGATCAGGGAAAGTGGTCTTGTGCTTCCAGCCGAGCACATGACGGGCCTTGGAAGGATCGCCCAGCAAGAGATCCACCTCCGTGGGGCGGAAATAGCGCGGATCGATCTCAACGCGCACCGCGCCGGTTTTCGCATCGCGACCGATCTCCGTCACGCCCGAGCCTTCCCAGACAATGGTGACGCCGGTTTCCGCGAAGGCGCGCTCCACGAATTCGCGCACGGTGTGGGCTTCACCGGTCGCAAGCACGTAATCATCGCCCTGCGGCTGCTGGAGAATGCGCCACATGCCCTCGACATAATCGCGCGCATGGCCCCAGTCGCGCATGGCGTCGAGATTGCCGAGATAGAGCACATCCTGCAGGCCGTGATGGATGGAAGCCACGGCGCGGGTGATCTTCCGCGTGACGAAGGTTTCGCCGCGCAACGGGCTCTCATGGTTGAAGAGAATTCCGTTCGAGGCATGGATGCCATAGGCCTCGCGATAATTCACGGTAATCCAGTAGGCATAGAGTTTGGCGGCGGCGTAAGGGCTGCGAGGATAGAACGGTGTCTTCTCGCTCTGCGGCACTTCCTGGGCCTTGCCATAGAGTTCCGAGGTCGAGGCCTGGTAGAAGCGTGCCTTGCCCTCGAGCTTCAGGATGCGGATCGCTTCCAGCAGACGAAGCGTGCCGATGGCATCGGCATTGGCTGTGTATTCGGCGGTCTCGAAGCTCACCTGCACATGGGATTGTGCCGCGAGATTGTAGATCTCGTCGGGCTGCGTCTCCTGCACGATGCGGATGAGGTTCGTCGCGTCGGTCATGTCGCCGTAATGCAGCTTCAGGCGAATGTCGCGCTCATGCGGATCCTGATAGAGGTGATCGATCCGCCCGGTGTTGAAGGAAGAGGAACGACGCTTCACGCCATGCACCCGGTAGCCCTTGGCGAGCAGCAATTCCGCAAGATAGGCGCCGTCCTGGCCCGTGATGCCGGTGATGAGTGCTGTTTTGGTCATTCCGATCGATCGCCTTCGCCGGGGCTGTTCCTGCTCGACGGGTGCGATAGCGGTTCAAGCCTCGAATGACCAGAGCCTGCCAGCCAGGAGTCTGCAAAGTCAATCGCGCCGGTCTGCGTGGGTTCGGCACTTATCCCCCCCTTTCAGGGAGCGCCTAGCTTGGCTCCATCGCGTTTTCCCCGGAGGAGCCCCCGATGAGCCTCACGCCCCGCCTTCAATTGCCCTATCTCGCCGCGGGCCAGGCCCAGAAGCACGTGACCTTGAACGAGGCGCTGCGATCGCTCGATGCCTTATGCCAGCTCGTGCTGAAATCGACGGCGACCACCACTCCGCCCCCTACCCCGACGGAGGGAGATTGCTATGCGGTGCCCGCGGGGGCCGGCGGCGCATGGACCTCGAAGACGGGGCAGATTGCCGGCTGGTTCGATGGCGGCTGGCAGTTCTTCACGCCGCGCGAGGGCTGGCTTGCCTGGGTCGATGCGGTGGATGCGGTCCAGATCTTCAAAGGCGGCACATGGCGTTCGGCGGTGACCGAACTGCAGAACATGACGCGGCTCGGAATCGGGACGATGGCGGATGCGACAACCCGCTTCGCCGTGAACTCGGCGGTGAGCCGTTTCGACCAGGAGGGTGGCAATCACCGGATGGTCGTCAACAAGACGGCGCCGGCCAATACCGCGAGCCTCGTGTTCCAGACCGGCTATTCAGGCCGCGCGGAATTCGGCCTTACGGGCAGCGATGCCTTTCTGGTGAAGGTGAGCGCGGATGGCACGGCCTGGCATGATGCCATGAGCGTTTCACCGACGCAGGTGACCATCCAGAGCGTGACAACCGGCAACCTCCGGCTGATGACCAATGGAACGGGAAGCCTGCGTTTCGGCACCGGCGGAACCGAGCGCCTGGCGCTCGACAGTTCGGGGCATTTCGTGCCTCTGGCTGACAATGTCTCCCGGCTTGGGGGCGCGGGTGCCCGGTTCCAGGCAATCTGGTCGGCGACCGGCACCATCCAGACCTCGGATGCGCGAGAGAAAATCGTGGAATCGCCCTTGCGCAAGGCCTCTGCCCTCGCCCTGCTCGACGCGGTCGAACCCGTGCTGTTCCGCTGGAAGCAGGATGCGGAGGGCGATTCACGGCTTCAGGCCGGTTTCCTCGCGCAGGACATCAAGGCGGCGCTTGATGGCGCCGGGCTCGATTTTGGCGTCTGGGGCCTCGAGGATTCCGCTGATCACGAGAGCCGCCAATGGCTGCGGCCGGACCAGCTGATCCCCGTGCTCTGGGCCGCATTGAAGGAGACGCGCAACGAATTGCGCGCGCTCAAGGAGCGGCTTGCAATCGCGCGGGATGCCTGACCCGTCGCCGCGACCGACGAACGCCACGCCGCGCCGGTGTGGTGCGCGTCGCGGCGAGAATGAACTGCGGCAGATGGTCGGCGATGGCGCGCGGAGCGACAAGAGATTGCCGATGGCAGGTCAGCGGAACGCCATCGCAAAATTCAGGAATGGCGAGGCTTTGCAAGCCATCGGCTTGGGCTCAGGCGGTGCCCGCGCGGCTGTAGATATCCTGAAGCCGCACGATGTCATCCTCGCCGAGATAGCTGCCAGTCTGCACCTCGATGATCTCAACATCGATCCGGCCGGGATTCTCGAGCCGATGCACGACCCCGCTGGGGATGTAGGCGGACTGGTTCTCGATGAGATCTTCTGTCTTGTCGCCAATGGTGACGCGCGCCGTGCCGCGCACGACGACCCAATGCTCGGAGCGATGGAAATGCTTCTGCAGCGACAGTTTTCCGCCGGGATAGACGACAATGCGCTTCACCTGCGAGCGATCCTGCAGGACGAGCGTCTGATACCAGCCCCAGGGGCGGAAGACGCGCGCGTGGTGGGAGGCTTCCGGCCGGCCATCCTGCTTCAGGCGCTCGACCAGCTGCTTCACCTGCCCGACCTTGTGCCGATCGGCCACAAGCACCGCGTCGCGCGTGGCGACGACCACGAGATCCTTCACGCCGAGGGTCGCGACAAGCTGATCCTCGGTCGAGACATAGCTGCCCTCGGTCTCCACCATCAGCACTGGCCCCTGCCCTGCATTGCCGGCGCCATCCTTTTCGGAAACCTCCCAGAGCGCGTTCCAATCCCCGATATCGGACCAGCCGAAATCTCCGGCAACGACATGGGCATGGCGGGTCTTTTCCATCACCGCGATATCGAAGGCGATCTTGCGCGCCTTGGCGAAGTGCTCCTCGTTAAGCGTGGGAACCTCGAGATCGACGCTGGCCTCAGCCAGCGCCGCCTCGACATGGTTCACGCATTCGGGCTGGCTGTCACGGTATTCGCCGATCACGGTGGAAGGAGCGAAGAGGAAGTTGCCCGAGTTCCAAAGATAACCCGAGGCGACATATTCCAGCGCGCGCCGGGCATCCGGCTTCTCGACGAAACGCCGCACGGCGCGCAGGCCCGCGCCGCTTTCCTCGCCCGGATCGATATAGCCATAGCCGGTGGCGGGCGAGGTGGGGAGGATGCCGAAGGTGACGATGCCGCCGGCAGCGGCCACGGCCCGACCGGCAACCACCGCTTCGACAAAGGCTTTGGGCTTCAGCACGAGGTGATCCGCCGCCAGCATCAGGGCAAGCGCATCGGGGGTTTGGCGATGAAGGTAGAGCGCCGTAGCCAGCACGGCCGGGCCCGAATCCCGCGCCATCGGCTCAAGCAGGATATCCGCCGCGATGCCGATCTCGGCCAGCTGGCGCTCGACCACGAAGCGATGCGACCGGTTGGTGATGACGAGCGGCTTTCCAAAAACAGCCGGGTCCTTCACGCGCAATAGCGTTTCCTGAAAGGTGGAGCGCTTGCCGATGATGGGCGCGAACTGCTTCGGAAAGGCCTCGCGCGAGAGCGGCCAGAGCCGCGTGCCGGAGCCGCCGCAGAGGATGACGGGCCGGATGATCGGCTGCGACATGAGAAGCTCCATCAGATCGTCTGGTTATAGGCACCGACTTCCCTGTTCTCGCGCAGGATCGCATCCATCGCCTTGAACATCTCGCGCATGCGGGCTTCGGAGACCGGGCTCTCGATGACGACGACCAGTTCCGGCTTGTTGGACGAGGCAC
>NZ_JBJTDY010000005.1:0-5008 GCF_046092605.1 Rhabdaerophilum sp.
ATATGCGCCGGCCGCGCAGCAACGCTCTCGTTCATGTCAGATACCCCCAAACCGGGCCGCCCGCCCGAAAGCCGGACGCCCGAACAAACACCCCGCCTCCTACCATGCCCCCCGCAAACGTCCAAAATCTTTTGTCGCACCTGCGGGACAAAGCCCCAAAAACAAAACCCCCGCCAAGGCGGGGGTTTTTATAAACCGGCAATTGATCTTGGGATGCCGAGCCCTCACGAAGGATCATTTTACTTGCGGAAAGCGATCGCCTCTCGTTTTGCTACGGTCAGATAATGACATTACATTCCATTACATGTCAAACTGTTTCTTTCAATTGGAGGGTATTATGAAACTCATTTTCGGTTTTGATCTCGGTACAACATCTATCGGCTCCGCAGTCATCCGGTATGATGCCAACCGTGACGCGGGCCAAATTCTTCATCTCGGCACCCGCATTTTCCCCGAAGCCCGCGATCCTGACGGAACGCCTTTGAACCAGCAGCGCCGACTTGCCCGCACCATGCGGCGGCAAGTCCGCCGCCGGCGCGAACGTCGAAAACTGCTCAACGAGACCTTGGCGGAAGCCGGCCTGCTGCCCCGTTTCAACAGTGCGGAATGGTCGCAAGTCATGGCACTCGATCCCTACACCCTTCGCAAAGAGGGCCTTGAGCGCGCCCTGACCCCGGCAGAACTCGGCCGCGCACTCTATCACCTCTCGAAACGCCGTCATTTTCGCGGTCGCGATATCGAGGAAACCGAAACCGAGGTAGCAACTGAGTCCTCTGAAGAAAAAGAGGCAAAATCCGGTCGCGAAAAAACCATTCAAGTGCTGAAACAGACCGGCCTCACCCTTGGTGCACACCTTGCGTCCACGCCATCGGGACACCGCAGGCGCGGCATCCATGCCAATCGCGATCACGTGCAGGATGAATTTAATCGGCTCGTGACATTTCAGGCGCGACACCATCCGGCACTTGCCCAGGGCAATCTGAAGGACCAACTCAATAATGCGATCTTCGCGCAAAAGCCGGTATTCTGGCGTAAGAAGACGCTCGGCGAGTGCCGCCTCATGCCGGGCGCTCAACTTGCTCCTAAGGCCTCTTGGCCCTCCATCCAGAAACGCATGTTGGAGAAACTCAACAATCTTGCCATTAGTGGCGGCAATGGACGTCCGCTCGAAGCCGAAGAGCGGCAAGCCATTCTTGATCAACTTCAATCCCAAAGCTCCATGACATGGGCGGGCGTCAAAAAGGTCCTTGAACCACTTTTCAAGGCACGCGGCGAAAGCGCAAAATCCCTTCGCTTCAATCTGGAAGAAGGCGGCGACAAAGGTCTGAGCGGCAACCCGCTGGAAATGAAATTGTCCGGCATTTTCGGTGACGCCTGGCACAATCATCCCCACAAACAAGCCATTCGGGACGCATCCGATACACGCCTCCGTGCATCGGATTATGGCGATGTTGGCCAACGTGTCGTTATCTTGCGTGAAGCAGAGCGAAAAATGCGGCGTCAACACGCAGCGCAAAGTTTTGCGGAAGATTTCGGGGCAACGCCCTCTCAGGTAGAAGAACTCGGAAAGATCTCCTTCCCGTCAGGCTGGGATGCTTATTCCTATGACGCCCTGGCCGTCATCCTGCCCGAACTGGAAGAAGGTCACCGGTTCGGCACTCTGCTCAATTCGCCCGATACCGAGTGGCACGACTGGCGCAACCGGAATTTCCCCAACCGCCATCAGGCCACAGGCGAAATTCTGGATCGTTTGCCATCACCGAAAGACAAGGACGAATCACAACGGATCAGAAACATCCGTAACCCCACTGTCATCCGCATTCAGAATGAATTGCGCAAAGTCGTCAACAACCTCATCTCGGTTCACGGTAAGCCCGATCTCATCCGCATCGAGATGACCCGCGATATCGGCCTCTCAAAAGCCGAGCGCGAGGAAAAAACCAAAGCGATGCGCAAGCAGGAGATCCTCCGTAAGGCGGCTTTCGAGGGGCTCAAAGCCAATGGCATTGCGGAGCCGAAACACGACGATATCGAGAAATGGTTGCTCTGGAAGGAATCCGGTGAACGTGACCCCTACTCGGGAGATCATGTCGGCTTCGCGGCCCTCTTTTTGCAAGGCGAGTACGAAGTCGAACACATCTGGCCGCGATCTGTTTCACTCGACGACAGTTTTGCCAACAAAACCCTTTGCCGCAAAGAAATGAACCTGCAAAAGGGCAACCGCATTCCTCATGATGCCTTCAGTCACGATCGCGACCTGTGGGCTGCCATGAAAGACCGCGTGTCCGCCATGCTCGTAACAAAAGGTGGCACCGGCATGAGTCGCGGCAAAATCCGGCGCTTTCTTGCGCAATCCATGCCGGATGATTTTACAAGCCGCCAGTTGAATGACACAGGCTACGCCGCAAGGCAGTCCATCGCCTTCCTCAAACGCTTATGGCCGGATGTCGGGCCCGAGGGCAAAGTCAATGTGCAGCCGGTCAACGGCAAAGTCACGGCGCATCTGCGCAGGCTTTGGGGGTTGAACAACATCCTCTCGGATGATGGCGAGAAAACCCGCGCCGATCACCGGCACCACGCTGTTGACGCCCTCGTCGTCGCCTGTACCGATCCGGGCTTCAGCCAACGTCTCTCGCGGTATTGGCAATTGAAGGATACACCGGCAACAGCATCCCAAAAGCCGCAGCTCGACCCGCCATGGGCAACGATCCGGCAAGAGGCAGACAGTGCGGTACAGGCGATTATTGTGTCACATCGGGTGAGAAAGAAAGTGTCTGGGCCTTTGCATTCCGGCTCTATCTATGGGGACACCGAACGGCAAATCACCGTCGGTAATATCGATTATCGTGTTGTTGTTGAGCGAGTACCTTTAAACTCTCTTTCGCTTGCTGATTTACTATCCGATAACCTTGAACGGAACCGATACCAGATCGTAGATCAAGGTATACGAAAAGCTATCGAGTCGTATCTTGATCGTAACGGCGTAGATGTTGAGAACTACAAAACTCAGGCGAAGGTTAAGCCTTCAGAGGACGATCTGAAGAAATTGGAGCGAATTCTCGCAAGTCAAATTCCGTTCGGTAACAAAGGGACCGTAATCCGAAAAGTAAGAGTTTTAACGAAAAAGCAGCTTCACTTGATGATGCCTGTCCACAATGGGCTTACACCAACAGACTCAAACCATCATTTTGCTCTTTATCAAGGCATCAACGGAAAACTAACGGAATTACCGGTTTCGCTAAACACCGCCTTAGTCCGCAACAAGCGGGGGGAGCCAATCATCAAGAAGGAATTGGAAGACGGTAGCAGGCTGCTTTTTTCGATTTCAAAGGGAGACATTATAGAGTTCGACGATGAACGAGCACGGTATTGGGTTGTAAGGATGCTGGCATCACATGGGCAAATCTTAATTGTTCCGCATAACGAGGCTCGGCGGGATAAAGACGCTGTAAAATTTACCCCTTTCCTGAAAAGCCTTGTAGAAAAAAACGTCAAAAAAATCTCCGTCGATCCCATTGGCCGCATTCGTCGCGCAAATGATTGACGACCTCAATGATCCGCAAAACGATTGAAATCAGCACCCCCGGTTCGCGCCTCTCGGTCGCGAACCGGCAATTGGTCATCGAGCGACCCGAAATGCCAAAGGCCACTTTGCCGCTCGAGGATTTGGGCGTTGTCATCGTTGATGACCGCCGCGCTATCTATACGCAATCGGCGCTCATCGAACTCATGGCTGCAAGTGCAACGCTCATCGTCACCGGCCCCGACCATCTCCCCGCAGGTATGATGCTGCCATTGGATGCCCACCACATCCAGACAGAACGGCATCGCGCCCAGATCGAAACTGGAGAGCCAACGCGCAAGCGCATCTGGCAGGCTCTTGTTATGGCTAAAATCCGCCAACAAGCGACGATACTTTCCCATTTTACCGGTGAAACCGGCGGGCTTGATGCGATGTCACGGCGTGTCCGCTCCGGCGATCCGGATAATCTCGAAGCACAGGCGGCACAACGCTATTGGCCTCGCCTGTTTGGCAAAGACTTCCGGCGGGACCGGGACGCCAAAGGCATCAACGCACTGCTGTATTACGGTTATGCCGTCATCCGCTCGGCCGTCGCTCGCTCCATTGTTGCCGCAGGGCTCATTCCCTCCCTTGGTGTGTTTCACAAGAACCGCTCCAATGCCTTTTGTCTGGCTGACGACCTTTTTGAGCCCTACCGCCCCTTTGTCGATTGGCGTGTCAAAATGCTTCATCAGGCGGCTGAAGGAGAAGAACTGAAGATTGCAGATAAACCCGTTCGGGCAGCATTGCTCGCTTTGTTTAACGAAGGAATCATCGTTAATGAGCGCCGCCTGCCCATGCTCGGGGCTATCGAGGCCAGCGCGTCCTCCCTTGCCCGTGCCCTCACGGGCGGCGAGAAAGCACTGGCCTTACCGGAGGGGCTGCCCTTGGGTCAAAGCGGCACGGAAGAAGACGATGGCACCTAGCCTGCCCGTTCCACAACTTCCCTGGGGGTGGAAATCCATGTGGGTTATTGCCATGTTTGATCTGCCAACCGATACCAAAGCCGCCCGGAAGGCCTATACTCTGTTTCGTAAACGACTCATTGAGGATGGGTTCAGCATGATGCAATTTTCTGTCTATTCGCGCCATTGCGCCTCGATTGAAAACGCCGAGGCCCATGTCACCCGAATGAGTGCAAAAGTACCCGACGCGGGCGAGGTCCGATTCCTCACAATCACAGATCGCCAGTTTGGCCGGATTCGCGTCTTCACCGGAAAAAAACGGCAGCCAACGAGGGTTTCGCCCGCCCAACTGGAGTTTTTTTAAGTGTTGGACGGGCGAAAAACCTTTCGTTTTCAACCCCTTATTTCAGAGGCATTGTAGCAAAACGAGAGACGACCGCAAGCCGCAGCACAGACCCGCTCTCAATCGCATTAGTTTCGATTGTAGCAAAACGAGAGACGACCGCAAGCCGCAGCTTGGCAGTATCGACAGTTGGCTGAA
>NZ_JBJTDY010000006.1:0-6365 GCF_046092605.1 Rhabdaerophilum sp.
CAACGACTTCGAACTGCACCTGGTCGACAACGGCATCAAGGACGTCAAGGTCTTCCTCAACGTCAGCAAGGAGGAGCAGCGCATGCGCTTCCTGTCCCGGATCGACGACCCGACCAAGAACTGGAAGTTCAACGCGCGGGATGTCGAGGAACGCGCGCATTGGGAGACCTACATGGCGGCCTATGAGAGCGCGATTGGCGCGACGGCCGCCAGGCACGCGCCGTGGTATGTCATCCCGGCCGACCGGAAATGGTTCATGCGGCTCGCCGTGATGGCCGCCATCGTGGCGGAACTCGAAAGCCTGAACCTCGAATATCCGAAGCTTTCGCCGGAAGAGACCGCCAAGCTCGCGGAGGCGCGCAAGGCGCTGCTGGCGAGTTGAGGGGCATTACCCCTCGCCGCCCTCTTCGCCCTCTTCCTCGTCGCCGCCCTCGCTTTCGCTGACGCGCTCGACCGAGACGACGCGCTCGCCTTCGCGGGCATCCATCACGATGACCCCTTGCGTGCCACGACCCGCCACGCGAATGCCGTGGACCGGGCAGCGGATCAGCTGGCCGCCATCGGACACCATCATGATCTGGTCGCTCTCCTCCACCGGGAAAGAGGCCACGAGGTTGCCGTTGCGATCATTGACAGCCATGGCGACGATGCCTTTGCCGCCGCGACCGGTGATGCGGTATTCGAACGACGAGGTGCGCTTGCCATAGCCGTTTTCGGAGATGGTGAGCACAAACTGCTCCGCCGCCCCCATCTCGGCATAGCGCTCGGACGAGATCGCGGCCTCGGCCATGGCCTCCTCGGCATCGGCAGTGCCTTCCTCCGCTTCACCGGTCGGAATGCCTTCGCCGGAAAGGGCGCGGCGCATCTTGAGATAGGCCGCGCGCTCCTCGGCGCTCGCATCCACATGGCTCAGGATGGTGAGCGAGATGACGCGGTCCTTCGCGGCGAGGTTGATGCCCCGAACGCCGGTGGAATCGCGCCCCTTGAAGACGCGCACTTCATCCACCGAGAAGCGGATGCACTGGCCGAGTGCGGTGGTGAGCAGCACGTTGTCCGTTTCCGAGCACGTCGCGACATCGACGATGGAATCGCCCTCGTCGAGCTTCATGGCGATCTTGCCGTTGCGATTGACCTGCACGAAATCCGAAAGCTTGTTGCGGCGGACATTGCCGCTCTCGGTCGCGAACATGACATCCAGCGTCTCCCAGGCGGCCTCGTCCTCCGGCAGCGGCATCACGGTGGTGATACGCTCGTCCTCGGCCAGCGGCAGGAAGTTCTTCAGTGATTTGCCGCGCCCGTTCGGCGGGGCGATGGGCAGGCGCCAGACCTTCGACTTGTAGACCTGCCCGCGCGACGAGAAGAACAGAAGCGGGATATGCGTGTTGGCCACGAAGAGGCGCGTGACAAAATCCTCGTCGCGGGTCTGCATGCCCGAGCGGCCCTTGCCGCCGCGCCGCTGCGCCCGGTAAGTCGAAAGCGGCACGCGCTTGATATAGCCGGCATGGGACACAGTGACGACCATGTCCTCCCGCGCGATGAGGTCTTCATCCTCGAAATCGCTTTCCGCTTCGATGATCTCGGTCATGCGCGGGGTGGCATGCGCGTCGCGGATGGTCGTGAGTTCGTCGCGGATGATCGCCCGAATGCGCGCGCGAGAGGAGAGAATGTCGAGGAATTCACGGATTTCCCCCGCGATCTTCTCGAGTTCATCGCCGATTTCATCGCGGCCCAGCGCCGTGAGGCGCTGCAGGCGCAGATCAAGGATCGCCTGCGCCTGCCGTTCCGAGAGGCGATAGGTGCCGTCAGCCTGCAGCGCATGGCGCGGATCGTCGATCAGTGCGATGAGCGAGGCGACATCCATCGCCGGCCAGTGGCGGCTCATCAGGGATTCGCGCGCGGTTTCGGCATTGGCCGAGTTGCGGATGGTGGCAATCACCTCGTCGATATTGGCCACGGCAATCGCGAGGCCGACCAGGACATGCGCCCGGTCGCGCGACTTGTTGAGGCGGAAGCGCGTGCGCCGGCCGATGACTTCCTCGCGGAAATCGAGAAAGGCCATCAACATGTCCTTGAGATTCATCATCTCGGGACGCCGGCCACCATTGAGCGCGATCATGTTCGCGCCGAAGGAGGATTGCATGGGCGTGTGGCGATAGAGCTGGTTCAGCACCACATCGCCCACGGCATCGCGCTTCAATTCGATGACGATGCGCATGCCCTGCCGGTCGCTCTCGTCGCGCAGGTCGGAAATGCCCTCGACCTTCTTCTCGCGCACGAGATCGGCGATGCGTTCGATCAGCATCGCCTTGTTCACCTGATAGGGGATTTCCGTGACGATGATCGCCTCGCGATCCTTGCGGATCTCCTCGATGGTCGAACGTGCCCGCATGATGATCGAGCCGCGGCCCTGATTATAGGCCGCGCGGATGCCGCCCCGGCCCAGAATGAGGCCGCCGGTGGGAAAATCCGGCCCCGGCACGAACTGCATCAGGTCGTCGATGGTGAGAGCAGGGTCTTCGATCAGGGCGATTGCCGCATTGATTACCTCGCCGAGATTGTGCGGCGGGATATTCGTAGCCATGCCGACCGCAATGCCGCCCGCCCCGTTGACCAGCAGGTTAGGGAAGCGCGCGGGGAGGACAGTCGGCTCCTCGAATTCACCGGAATAGTTCGGCTGGAAATCGACCGTGTCCTCCTCGAGATCGGTGAGAAGGCTCAAGGCCGGCTTTGCGAGGCGCACTTCGGTGTAGCGCTCCGCCGCGGGCGGATCGCCATCGACCGAGCCGAAATTGCCCTGCCCGTCGATCAGCGGCACGCGCAACGAGAAGTTTTGCGCCATGCGCACGAGGGCGTCGTAAATCGCAAGGTTGCCATGCGGATGGTATTTGCCCATCGTGTCGCCGGTCACGCGGGCGGATTTCTTATAGGGCTTGTCGGGCGTGTAGCCGCTGTCATGCATCGAGAAGAGAATGCGGCGATGCACCGGCTTCAGGCCGTCGCGCACATCCGGCAAGGCGCGGGAGACGATCACGCTCATCGCGTAATCGAGGTAGGAGCGCTTCATCTCCTCGGTGATGGAAATCGGCCGGATTTCCGAGCCATCCCCACCGGGAGCGCCGGGCGCCACGCCTTCCTTGTTCTCGTCTGCCACGTTTCGACACCTTTCGATTGCCCTTCGCGCGAGCACGCGCGCACGGAACCCCGTGTCTATTTGATTCCAACCGGGAAGGCGAATGCGGGGTGAGGAAAATTCAGGCGCTGATGGCCAGCGGCGTGCACGTGATCACATGCGCGAATTCCTTCATGAGCGCCGGATCGAGCTTGCCGGTCATGCCGCGCATGATGTCGTAGGCCTCGCCAGCGTCGAGGCGTCTCTTGTAGGGGCGCTCCTCGATCAGCGCCGCGAAGATGTCGCAGATCGTCACCGCGCGCACGATATCCGCGATCTGGTTGCCGGCGAGCGCGTCGGGATAGCCGGAGCCGTCGAGCATCTCGTGGTGATGCACCACGATATCGATCATCTCGTCGGAAAATCCGCCCTTGCGCCTCAGGATGTCACGCCCGAATTCAGGGTGATGACGCATGGCCTCCATCTCATCCGGCGTGAGCGCGGAGGGCTTCTCGAGGATGCTCACCGGGATTTCGGCCTTGCCGACATCGTGCAGCAGGCTGCCGAGCGCCAGCCGGCGCAGATCCCGGTGGCCGACACCGAGGAGATGGCCAAACCCCACCGCCACGCCCGTGACCAGCAGGGAGTGCCGGAAGGTTTGGCTATGGTGCCGCGCCACGATTTCGACCCAATCCCCAAGGCCGATGTCAGCAATGGCATCAATGATCTGATCACCATGCGTGTAAAGCTCGTCCTGCGTCAGCTCAAAGCTCGAGGTTGCGAAACGCAGGATGTTATCCAGCGCCGAGACACCGGCATCGAGCGCAAACCGGCCCGTATCATGAGAGCTGGTCATCGACTGCTCGTGCAGGATCTGATCGATCGTGGAATGGACGACATCCCGGCGAAGGGGCCGCGACAGCACGGCCTCGGCGCCGCAGACGGTGGCGCGGGCCATCAGGATGCGCCGTTTGTCATCGATGACGAAGACGCGCCGCACCGCGCGCGGCGAGAACTTGTTCAGCGCCTCGCGCAGGCGCAGCACTTGCACCTCGTTCTCGAGCGGCACGTCCAGCACGACGAGCTTCGGGTTGCCGGACACGCCATTCTCATAATCCCCGAGCGTGAGGGTTCTGACGAGATAGCGCTCCTCAAGCACAGCCATCAGGTCCTGACGCGGCTTCGCGGAAAAATGGACGAGCAGGATTGAATCGCGGAGCAGGCGCACGAGCAATTTCCAAAATGGAACGCAAGCGAAACCTTCGCATGGAGAATTAAATAATTCGCAAAACGATACTGTTAAAGCCGGTCATATTTTACGAAATGCCGACCTCCAGAAGCTTTTGTGCCCGCCCTGCAAAGCGCTGACCTTTCGCGTTGGAACCGCGATCGGGACAGCCCTTGGGCTGGAGTTTCGCCGCGAACACCTTCCCCGCTTTGACAAACCGCATCGCATCCCCGAAAGCTCGTCGGCGCGTGGAAGCTTCGCCACGAAAGAGGTCCCTGCATGTCGCCGTCCCTCGCCGGGCTTGTCGAGTATTTCCTCTCGGCGCTCACCACATTGATGGTGACGGTGGACCCGCCGGGCCTCGCGCCAATATTCCTCTCGCTGACAATCGGCATGAATGCGGCGGAACGGCGTTCCGTCGCGATCCGCGCGACCCTGATTGCCGCCGGCATCATGGCAGGCTTCGCGTTTTTCGGGCAGCCGGTGCTGCGGGCGCTCGGCATTGGCGTGCCCGCCTTCCGCATCGCCGGCGGGTTGCTGCTGTTCTGGATCTCCTTTGAAATGATCTTCGAGCTGCGGACCCAGCGGAAGACGAATGTCGCGGCAACCGCGATCAATCTCGACCATATCCGCAATGTCGCGGCCTTTCCGCTGGCGATCCCGCTGATGGCAGGGCCGGGCACGATCACCGCGACCATGCTGACGGCGGGCGCGGCGCAGGGCGACGCGGCGAAGCTCGCGGCCCTGATGCTGGTGATCGCCATTGTCAGCCTCGCCTGCCTCCTGACCTTCCTTGTCTCGGATAGGCTGTCGAAGCTGCTCGGAGTCACCGGCAATCTCGTGCTCACGCGCCTTCTCGGCGTGATCCTCGCGGCGCTGGCCGTGCAGTTCGTGATTGACGGCGTGAAGGCCGTGATGGCGCAGGGATAGGGTGCCTGACCCTGGCCTCACTTCTGTGCCTTCTTGCGTGACTTGAAGACCGGCGAATCGTCGAGCGGCAGCGCGGTCGTCGCCTTCACCTTCTCCATGGCGAAGCGCGAGGAGACGTTCTTCAGAGGGACCACCTTGATGAGGCGGCGATAGAAGCCGTCATAGGCATCGATGCCCGGCACGACAACGCGCAGCATGTAATCGACATCCCCCGACATCCGGTAGACATCGACCACCTCCGGCATGGTCGTGATCGCGGCGGCAAAACGCGAGAGCCAGCTTTCCGAGTGGTCGCTCGTCTCGATGGAAACGAAAACGGTGACGCCAAGCCCGAGTTGCGCGGCATCCAGCAAGGCGACCCGCCCCGTGATGATCCCGAGTTCCTCCATCTTGCGGATGCGGTTCCAGCAGGGTGTGGGAGAAAGGCCAACGCGGTTTGCGATCTCGTTCAGGGGCAGGGAGGAATCCTGCTGGAGAATCCCGAGGATCGCGCGGTCGAAGGAATCCATTGTCGATCTCCTGGCCGTGTCGGAAATCCGCTCCGCCCCGTTTTAGCGCAGCAGAACAATTTCCCTTTTTCTTGCCACAACATTGTGAATACCAGAAAAAAATTCTACGACAATACCCCGATCTCTGGGAGACAAGAATGCGCCCCTTCTTCCCTCGCCTGTCCCTGCCCCTCGCCGCCCTGTCGCTGACCGTGCTCGCGACTCTCGCGCATGCCGCGGAACCGCTGCGCGGGCTGATCGACGCCTCCGGCCTGAAGGCCCGGCTCGGCCAGCCCAATCTTATCATTGTCGATATTCGCTCCGGCGAGAACAAGGAACAGGGCCGCGCGACCTATCTTGCCGGGCACATTCCCGGCGCGGCGCATGCGGATTACGCGCATGCCTCCTGGCGCCTGCCGCGCAACAATGTTTCCGTCTACCTGCCCGAGCCGGCGCAGTTCGAGGCTCTGGCCGGAAATCTCGGCATCGCGAACGAGAGCGATGTCGTGATTGTCCATGAGGGCAACGACGCCACGAGCTTCGGGTCCGCGGCGCGGGTCTACTGGACCTTCAAGGCCATGGGTCATGCCTCGATCGCCATCCTCGATGG
>NZ_JBJTDY010000007.1:0-7770 GCF_046092605.1 Rhabdaerophilum sp.
TGGCCGGTTGCGCTTGGCTTCACCCTTGCCGCCGCCGTCCTGCTTGTCTGGGGAGCGCATGGCATCACCCAGAAAGCGCGCCAGGCAATTCTCGATCGGGATGCGGAGCTGACCGCCCGGGTTTGGGGTGAGTTCCTCGTCGCCAATCTCGGATCCATTGCCGATCTTCTGGCCGGGCGTCCGGTCTCGGAAGCCGACCAGCGCCTGCTTTCCTGCAAGCGGCAAACCGCGGCAATCTTCCGCTTCAAGATCTTCGACGGAAACGGCTTGCTGCGCCATGTCGCCGATTGCGGCCGCTGGGACGATATGCACCGCGTCGCGCAGGGTGAGCGCAGCAGCGATGCCGCGGCGGTCGCGCAATCCGGATCGCCCCAGGTATTCGCGAGGCGGGGCGATGGCGTGAGCCGCCCGCAGCTCTACGCGGCGGCCTATATGCCGCTGGCGCAGGAGCAGGATGTCATGGGAGTGATCGAGGTCTATATCGACCATACCGCACGTGCGCGCATGCTGGAATCGGTTCTACTGACAGCCGGTGCCTCGATCTCGGCATTGGCAGGTTTCGCCTTCGCGCTGCCGGCCCTGCTCGCGCTTTGGCATGCCCGAGAACGCCGGAAAACGGCGCATCGCCTGCGCCATGTCGCAAGCCATGATGACTTGACCGGCCTGCTGAATCGCTCGGCGCTGGTCGAGCGGATTGACCAGCTGATGGCGCGGAAGACGGAATTCGCCGTCCATTTCATCGATCTTGATCGCTTCAAGGATGTGAACGACAACCATGGCCATCCGGTAGGTGACGCCCTGCTGCGCGAGGTGGCCGAACGCCTCCTGCACATCGCCAGCGACAGCATCTGCGTCGCGCGCCTCGGCGGCGATGAATTCGCGATGGTGCAGGAACTGGCGCCGGCGGATGAGCTGGCCTCGATGCGCCTCGCGCGGCGAATCGTGACTGCGATCGAGTTGCCCTTTCACATGGGTGAGGTCGAGGCGCGCATCGGCGCGAGCGTCGGCACAAGCCTTTATCCGCGCGATGGCCAGAACCGCGAGAGGCTGCTCGTCGCGGCCGATCTCGCGCTCTATGCCGCGAAGCGGGCCGGGCGCGGACGCGCGGTCGGCTTCGAAGCCTCCATCGAGGAGGAGCGCCGCAGCCGCCAGGCCCTCGAGGCGCGCCTGCGCCAGGCGGTGGAAGACGAGGATTTCGAGATCTACTACCAGCCGCTCTATTCCACCGACGGGAAGACGCTTCGCGCCTTCGAAGCCCTGCTGCGCCTCAACGCGGAGGACGGCGCGCCGATCTCGCCTGCTGTGTTCATTCCCGTGGCCGAGGAACTGCGCCTCATCGATCGCATCGGCCAATGGGTGCTGCGGGAGGCATGCCAGACGGCCACGCTCTGGCCGGGATCCATCTCGATTGCCGTCAACCTCTCGCCGCTGCAATTCCTGAGTGGCAGCCTCAGCACCATCGTCCACTCGGTCCTCGACGAGACCGGCATCGATCCGCGCCGCCTTGAACTGGAAATGACGGAGAGCGTGCTGCTGGAGAAGCCGGACGCCATCCTTGCGCAACTGAACATCATCAAGTCTTTCGGCGTTTCCATCGCGCTCGACGATTTCGGCACGGGCTATTCGAGCCTGTCCTATCTGTGGCGCTTCCCCTTCGACACGCTGAAGGTTGATGGCTCTTTCATGGTCGGACTCGGCGATCCCACCTCCCGGTCACGCGAGGTGCTCGACACCATCATCGCCCTGGGGCGCGTGCTGAACCTGCATGTGACCGCGGAAGGCGTGGAGACGAGGGAACAGATCGAGATTCTGCGGGAGTTGCATTGCGATTTCGTGCAGGGCTTCCTGCTCGGCCGCCCGGTGCGTTCCACCGAGGTGGCCTCGGTGATCCTGGAGGCGCTGAAGCCGCGCGACGAAGAGCCACCACTGATCCTGCCGCAACGAAAACCGGCCTGAGCAGGGGTGCGACGCTCTTTTCATTGGACATTTGGGCCTGCTGGTCTATCTCCCGGCCCATGACCACCGAGCCAATTCCGAACATCCGCAATTTTTCCATCGTCGCGCATATCGACCACGGAAAATCGACCCTCGCCGATCGCCTGATCCAGAAGACGGGCGGGCTCTCCGAGCGCGAGATGGTCGACCAGGTGCTCGACAACATGGAGATCGAACGCGAGCGCGGCATCACTATCAAGGCGCAGACCGTTCGCCTGAATTATCACGCGAATGACGGGAAGACCTACATCCTGAACCTGATGGATACGCCGGGCCACGTCGACTTCGCCTACGAGGTCTCACGCAGTCTCGCGGCCTGCGAGGGCTCGCTGCTGGTGGTGGATGCCTCGCAAGGGGTGGAAGCGCAGACGCTCGCCAACGTCTATCATGCGCTTGATGCCGACCATGAGATCGTGCCGGTTCTGAACAAGATCGACCTCCCCGCCGCCGAGCCGGACCGGGTGAAGGAGCAGATCGAGGAAGTGATTGGGCTCGACGCCTCGGATGCCGTGCTGTTTTCGGCCAAGACCGGTCTCAACATCGAGGGCGTGCTCGAAGCGATCGTCACCCGCCTGCCGCCGCCGAAGGGTGACCTCAACGCACCGCTGAAGGCGCTGCTGGTGGACAGCTGGTATGACGTTTATCTCGGCGTCGTCGTGCTTGTGCGCATCATCGATGGCAGGATGAAGAAGGGCATGCGCATCAAGATGATGGGCACGGATGCTGTTTACGATATCGAGAAGATCGGCGTCTTCACGCCGAAAATGCTCGATGTCACCGAACTCACGCCCGGCGAGGTGGGTTTCATCACCGCCTCCATCAAGGAAGTCGCGGATACCCGCGTCGGCGATACCATCACCGAGGAGAAGAAGCCCGCGGCGCAGGCGCTTCCGGGCTTCAAGCCGGTGCAGCCGGTGGTGTTCTGCGGGCTCTTTCCGGTCGATGCGGCGGATTTCGAGGAATTGCGCGCCGCCATGGGTAAGCTGCGCCTCAACGATGCGAGCTTCACCTTCGAAATGGAGAGCAGCGCGGCGCTCGGCTTCGGCTTCCGCTGCGGCTTCCTTGGCCTGTTGCATCTGGAGATCATCCAGGAGCGCCTCACGCGCGAATTCAACCTCGACCTCATCGCCACGGCGCCGAGCGTCGTCTACCGGATCGCCTTGCGCGACGGCGAGGAGATCGAGCTCCACAACCCGGCCGACCTGCCGGATGTGATGAAGATCGCCGAGATCCGCGAACCGTGGATCCGCGCCACCATCCTCACGCCGGATGAATATCTTGGCGCGATCCTCAAGCTCTGCCAGGAGCGGCGCGGCAACCAGGTTGACCTCTCCTATGTCGGAAAGCGCGCGAAGGTGGTCTATGACCTGCCGCTGAACGAGGTGGTTTTCGATTTCTATGACCGGCTGAAATCGGTCTCGAAGGGCTATGCCAGCTTCGACTACACCATCACGGATTATCGCGAGGGCGACCTCGTGAAGCTCTCGATTCTCGTCAATGCCGAGCCGGTCGATGCGCTGTCCATGCTGGTGCACCGCCAACGTGCCGAGGGCCGGGGGCGCGTGATGTGCGAGAAGCTGAAGGATCTCATCCCGCCGCACCTCTTCCAGATTCCCATCCAGGCGGCGATCGGCGGCAAGATCATCGCCCGCGAAACGGTGCGCGCGCTGAGGAAAGACGTCACCGCCAAATGCTATGGCGGCGACATCTCGCGCAAGCGCAAGCTTCTGGACAAGCAGAAGGAAGGCAAGAAGAAGATGCGGCAATTCGGCAAGGTCGAAATCCCGCAGGAAGCCTTCATCGCCGCACTGAAGATGGATAATTGAGGCCTATTCGGCGGCTTTCGCGCGTTTCGGCTCCACGATGAACCCGCCGCTTTGCCGCGACCAGAGATCGGCATAGAGCCCGCCCTTCGCGAGCAATTCGGCATGCGTGCCGTCTTCGACGATGCGGCCCTCATCGAGCACAACGAGCCGATCCATGATCTGCAGGGTGGAGAGGCGGTGCGCGATGGCGATCACCGTCTTGCCCTCCATCAGGGTGACGAGGCTTTCCTGAATCGCAGCCTCCACCTCGGAATCGAGCGCGGAAGTCGCTTCATCCAGCACGAGGATAGGCGCGTTCTTCAGCATGACGCGCGCAATGGCCACGCGCTGGCGCTGCCCGCCCGAGAGCTTCACGCCGCGCTCGCCCACATGGGCATCGAGGCCCCTGCGGCCTTTCCAATCGGAGAGGTTGGCGATGAAATCTGCCGCGCGCGCCTGCTCGATCGCCGCGCGCAACTCGGTCTCGCTCGCGTCCGGGCGACCGTAGAGAATGTTCTCGCGGATCGAGCGATGCAGCAGCGAGGTATCCTGCGTGACCATGGCGATCGCCTTGCGCAGGCTCTCCTGCTGCAGTTGCATCACATCCTGCCCATCAAGAAGGATGCGCCCGCTCGTAGGCCGGTTGAAATGCAGGAGCAGGTTGACCAGCGTGGATTTGCCCGCGCCGGAGCGACCCACAAGGCCGATCTTCTCGCCGGGCCGGATGGTGATCGAGATATCGCGCAGCACCGGCAGGTGCGGATCATAGCCGAAGCTCACATGCTCGAAGCGGATCTCGCCCGCCTTGAACTGAAGCGGCTTCGCGCCCGGGGCATCCTGCATCCTCATGGGCACGGTGATGCTCTCCATGCCCTCCTGCACGATGCCGATGTTCTCCATGATCCCCGCGATTTCCCAGGCGATCCAGCCCGAGGCGCGCACCAGCGAGAGCACGAGCGTCATCGCCATCGCGAAGCTGCCGATCTCGATCGCGCCCTTCTGCCAGAGCCAGAGGCCGATGGCGCCGGTGGTCGTCAGCGTGCTCGCGGAGAGGATCGAGAGGCAGGCCGAAAACCCGAGCTGAAGCCGCTGCTGGTCGCGGAAATATTGTGTCGCCTCGCGCATGGCGGCGCTCATATAGGCATCCTCGCGCGCCTTTTCGCCGAAAAGCTTGAGGGTCGCGATGTTGCCGAAGGCATCCACCACCTTGCCCATCACCATGGATCGGCCTTCCGAGGCGATCTGCGCGCGCTCGCGCTGTTTGGGCAGGAAAACCCGCAAGATCACGAGATAGGTGATGAACCAGAAGCCGATGGGCACGGCCATCCGCCAATCCTGCGCGAGGATGAGGGCGGTCGAGCCGATGCCATAGGCGAGGATGTAAACCACCGCCTGGATGAAGCTCGCCACGGCCTGCCGCACCGCACCGCCGGTCTGCATGACGCGGTTGGCAAGCCGGCCGGCGAAATCGCTCTGGAAGAAGCTGAGGCTCTGGCCCGCGAGCCGGCCGAAATACTGCCAGCGCATGCGATATTGCCAGCCCGGCTCGATGCCGAGACGCCCCAGCGCAAAGCCCGCCAGGAAAACCAGCGGGCGCAGCACGAGCAAAACCAGCGCCATCATCAACAGGGTTGGCCCGGCGGCCTCGAACAGGCTCTCGCGCGGCTGGTTCGCCAGCAGGTTCACGAGACGGCCGATGAAATAGGGCACCAGTGTATCGAGCAGCGCATCCGCCACGATGAGGCAGAAGAGAACCGCCAGCGGCGCGCGCACGCCCTCGGTCTGCACGCGCAGGAACGCCCAGAGGCGATCCGGCTGGTCCGCCGGTCCGGACACGATGGGATCGACCAGCCTTTCGAGCCGGCGGAGGAGCGGAGCGATCATGATGGGGCCGGCATAGCCGGTTTCTTCCTCTCAGGCGAGCCGCGCGGCCTTTCCCGGGCGATCAGTTCCGCGTGATCAGCCGGCGGTGATGCCGATCTCCTTGATGAGGCCGCCCCATTTTTCGCTCTCCGCCATGAGGAAGGCTGCAAGTTCGGCCGGGCTCGAACCCGCGATTTCCGCGCTCTGGGAAAGGCCTAAGAAATGATGATGCGCGTTCGCGCCGGCCCCGCGGATCGGACGAGATTGAACAGCGTTCGCGCATTCCCGGTCGCCAGCCGCACGCAGCCATGCGAGGCCGGGCCGCCCAGGCGGTTGATGGCGGTGGTGCCGTGGATGGCGTAGCCGCCCCGGAAGAAGATCGAATAGGGCATGGGCGAGTTGTAATACTTCCGCGAGAAATAGCTCACATGCATGCGCTGCGGCTTGTAGGCGCCGCGCGGCGTGGAGAAGCCCCTCCGGCCGGTGGAAACTTTCCAGACATGGCGCACTTCGCCATCGACCTTCACGATCATCCGCTGCGAGGCGATGTCGATCCGGGCTTCCACGTTCGAGGCGGACGAGGAAAACTGCGACTGGCGCGGCGTGTCACCCAGGGAGGCCACGCGCGGAGCCGGCTGCGCGATCACCGGTTCCAGCCCGCCCATCGGCACGAAACCGCGCGAAATCTCCGCGCGAGCCTGCGCGCGCCGCGTTTCCCGGCCAATTTCCTGCTGGAGCGCCGATCGCCGAGCCGCCATGCGCTGGCGGGCCTGCGCCTTGCGGCGCGCCTCCTGCCGCATCTTCGCCTTCGAAAGCTGGGCAACCGGGCGATCCGCGTGCGGCGCCTTGTAGGCTTGGCCAAAGGGGGCCCTGCGCGTCACCATTTTCCGCTGCGTGACCTGCCGCTGGCGCTTCACCGTTCGTGGTGCGGCACGCGGCGCGAAGTCATTCGGGTCGCGATAACCCTCATGCGCATATCCCCCGCCATGGGGCTGGGAGGAAAACGCGGAGGCCGCTTCCGCAGACCGGATATCCCAAAGCCCCATGAGGGCTGCCGACAGCGCGAAAACGGACAGGAAAAGGCGAAGAACGCGGGACATCCGAGTTCGCTCCAATCCAGGAAGCGGGAAGGTCGGGGAGGATGACAAGATCAGGCGCACCCGGAAAGTGGATTGGTACGCGTTGGTTAACCGGAATCATGCGATCCTCTGGCATCTTTTGCGCCACGTGCCCGCCGGGGAGGTTCGATTGATCTGCAGGAAGGCCCGCCCGCCCGTTCCGGGACATCGGTCCCCGCGCCGGTTCCTCGGTGCTGCCACCCTCGCCTTCCTCGGGGCTTCCGGCCCGGTTTTCGCGCAGCAGACGCAATCCGAGGAGGAAGAGCGCCGCGCGCAGGTGCTGAGGGAGTTGCCGGCCAATGCCGCGAAGCGGATTTTCGGCGCCAGCCCGAGGCCCGTCTCCCTGGAGGCGCGGGCCATCGGCTCCTTCGCGCGCGGCTGCCTCGCGGGCGCCATCGCGCTGCCGGTCAATGGCGAGACCTGGCAGGTGATGCGCCTCTCCCGCAACCGAATGTGGGGTCATCCAGACCTCATTCGCGTGGTCGAGCGCATCGCGAAGGCCGGCCCGCGCGAGGCGAACTGGCCGGGTTTGCTGGTCGGTGACATTTCCCAGCCGCGCGGCGGGCCAATGCTCACCGGGCACGCCTCGCATCAGGTAGGGCTCGATGCCGATATCTGGCTGACCCCCATGCCGGACAGGCGTCTGACGCGTGACGAACGCGAAAACATGCCCGCCACGAACATCGCCCGGCGCGACTGGATGGATGTCGACCCCGCCGTCTACACCCGCGCACATCTCGCGATCGTCCGGCTCGCGGCAAGGCAGCCGGAAGTGTCACGCATTTTCGTCAATCCGGCGATCAAGGTGGCCTTCTGCCGCGATGCCGGCACGGATCGCGCCTGGCTCGCCAAGGTGCGCCCGATGTGGGGGCATAATTTCCATTTCCACATCCGCATCGCCTGCCCGAAGAACGATGCGACCTGCGTGGACCAGCCCTTGCCGCAGGATGGCGATGGCTGCGGCGAGGAACTGCAGGACTGGCTGAAGA
>NZ_JBJTDY010000008.1:0-59479 GCF_046092605.1 Rhabdaerophilum sp.
CCGGGCGGCTGCTCGCGTTGCACCCAGAGGGGTCAAGGTTCGATGCCGATCAGGGGTTAATGTTCAATGCTGATTGACACCCTGGCGGCGCGGCCGAGCGCCCTGAAGGTCGACCTGGTCCTTTCGAGGGGGCCGTTCATAATGGGAAGTCGAATGAAAATGCACTATGCTGCTGCGGTCACTCTCGCCCTTCTGGTGTCTCAGACGGCACTGGCCAGCCCGGAGTTGGCCCGGAGCAAGAATTGCGTTGCCTGCCATCACATGGAACGTAAGATGATCGGGCCAGCCTACAAGGCCATCGCCGAGCGCTACGCCAAGGATGAATCAGCCGCCAAGGCCTTGAATGAAAAGGTGATCAAGGGCGGCGTCGGAAACTGGGGCCAGACGCCGATGCCCCCGCAATCAAGTCTGACGCCGGCAGAAGCCGAAACTCTGGTAAAGTGGATTCTTTCCCAGCAGTGACAGGTTGTCGGGTCTGCAAGCCTCTGAAATCTCGAACTCTCCGGTAGGAATTGTCGTGTGTGGACGGCTCCCTTGGTTCAGGCCTTGGGTTTGGCTTTGAGTCGAGACAGGGATCGGGGGTCGAGACAGGGACCGGCCATTTGTCGGGCCTGTCGATGCGGGTGATGACCGTTAGCCCCCATGGGGATCGCTTGCCCGCCGGGGCACTGTCAGACGAACCAAAAAAGTCTCGGAAGTCCTCTACCCGCGCATGGATCGGGCCGCGCAAAGTTGACGCCATTCATTGAGAGTGGCGGCTGGGGTGATCCATCGCAGCCGGGACAAGCGCGACTTCGAGCGCGATTTCGGGCGTGATATCGCAGAAGGCTTCATCAAGCCGGAAGCCGCGTCACCCCTGCACCACCTCGATGCCGTTGCACATGGCGAGAGCATCGACCTTGCGCAAGAGCGCGAGAAGATCCGGGTTCATCAGGCCTCCAGCCAGGTTTGAAGCGCGTCGAAAGTGGGTTCGGGGCTTTCGAGGGTTGGCAGGTGTCCGGCATCCTCGATGATGACGAGACGCGATTGCGGCATCAGCCCGTGCATCGCCTCGTGGCGTGGAAGCGGGCAGAGCCGGTCATGCCGGCCCATCAGCACGAGGGCGGGGCCGGCGAACCGCGAGAGCGTCTCTGTCTGATCCGGCCTGTCACGCAAGGCGCGCGATTGCCGGGCGAAGATCTTCGGGCCGAGGCCGAGCGCCATCTCCAAGCAGAGATCGAGCACCGCCGCATTGCGTGGGCCGGGCGCGAGGTAATGCGGTTTCATCTCGTCGCGCATCACGTGTCGGAGATCGCCCGAAAGCGCGCGATCGATCTGCGGCTGGCGGCGCTGGCGGATGGTCTCGCTCTCCGCGAAGGGGTTGGTATCGAGCAGCGCGAGCCTTTCGACGCGCTCCGGCGCCTGCCGGAGGATTTCCATCGCCACGATCCCGCCCATGCTGAGGCCCGCGAGGGCGAAACGCGGCGGCGCCCCGGCGAGGATCAAGCCCGCCAGTTCCGCCATCGTCTCGCCCTCCGTGCAGGGCGCGTGGATCACCATGCGCCGCGCGAGCCGGGCCGGCAGGTCGCCCCAGAGCCGGGCGTCGCACATCATGCCGGGGATCAGCACCAGCGGGGTCATTGCACGCGCCGCGCGCCCTCCTTCAATGTCGCGAGCTTCGCCCAGGCGATCTCGGGATCCACCGAGCCGAAGCCCGCGAAAGTGCCGAAGCCGCAATCGGAGCCCGCGATCACGCGATCCTTGCCGACGATGTCGGTGAAGCGCTCCAGACGCTGGCGCACGAGTTCCGGATGCTCGACGAAATTCGTCGTCGTATCCACCGCGCCGGGCACGAGGATCTTGTCCTCGGGGATGTCCTGCGCGCGGTCGCGGAACACGGTCCATTCATGGCCGTGGCGCGGGTTCGCGGTCTCGAACAGGATATAGCGCGCGGGCACGGCCATCAGCAGCGGGAAGACCTTGGCCATGTCGATATCGCAGCAATGCGGGCCTTCGTAATTGCCCCAGCAGATGTGCAGCCGGATGCGATCCTGCGGGAGGCCCGCCACCGCATGGCGCAGGGCCTCGACATGCAGGCCCGCGACCTGAAGAAAATCCTCGTCCGTGAGATGCGTGAAGAGCATGTGGCGCGAGAGCGCGAGATCGGGGCAATCGAGCTGCAGATCGAGCCCCGCCTCGATGATCGTGCGATATTCCTCGCGCATCGCCTCGGCGAGGGCTTCGAGATAGGCCTCGCGGGAGGGGTAATGCACGTTCTGCAGGAAGAGCGAAATCACGCCCGGCGAGGCGGCATTCATGAAGCCGCGCGCCACGCCATGCACGGCCATCGCGGCCTTCAGCGCGGCGATATCCTTCTGCAATTCGCCCTGCCCCTTCGAGACGACGGGCCCCACGCATTGGGGCCGCGCATATTTCGGCGTGCCGCCCTCGCGCGCGAGGCGTTCGAGATAGGTGGGAAAGAGCTTGAGGTCCGCCGGCGCGTTGCGGGGGCTGTCGCCGGCGAAGCCCGTGTAGCGGTCCTTCACGTAGGTCGCGTAGGAGATCTTCGAGGTCTCGCCATCGGAAACGATATCGACGCCGGCCTCCTTCTGCCGGCGCACCAGTTCCATCACGGCCTCGGTCATCGCGGCATCGAAGGCGGCCTGATCATAGTCCTCGCCGCGCTCGCGGGCGAAGAGGAAATCCACGATCCTTTGCGAGCGGGGCAGCGAGCCGACATGGGTCGAAAGCAATGTCATGGCGCGGCCCTCACAGCAGGCGGCCGGTCGCGCCGGCGGGATCATCGGTGTTGCGCACGCGGTAGAGCGAGGCCTCGCCCGTCATCGAGGGCGCAAGGCTGTGCTGGAGGCCCGGCGGAATGGCGGCGGTATCGCCGGGGTTGAGCACGGTCGAGCCACCCGCCCAGCTCAACCGCCAATGCCCGCGCATCGGCATCAGGATCTCGTGGCGGGGCGTCGAATATTCGTCCGGCGAAATGGAATTCCGCGACAGCAATTCCACCTCGAAGCCCGGCCGATCGCGCAGCCTGCCTTCCGCGCCGATCACCTTCGCGGGCTGGCGATCCGAGAGTGCCACCAGGTCCCAGTAGCGCGCGACGTGGTGGGGGATGACATCCGCCGTGGTTGGCTCGGGATAGGCCTTGAGTTCCGCCTCGGTCAGCAGCGGCATGGGCGGAACATCGGGCGGAAGGCTCTGGCCCTTCCTCGTGTCGTAGAGCTTGCCGTTCCTGCCCAGCACGAGGCCATGATCCTTCGCATCCTCGATGACCTGCGGTGCCCAGATGACGCCGCCGCCGGCATCATCGCCGCCGAGAATGGCCATGATCATCCCGTAATCCTTGCCGATATTCTCGAAGCCGCGGAAGATGCCGGTGGGGATGTTGAAGATGTCGCCTTCCTCCAGCACCACCTCGCCCGCCTTGCCCCAGCGCCCCCAGAAGAAGCGCCAGCGGCCCTTGAGCACGAAGAAAACCTCCGCCGTGCGGTGCGAATGCAGCGAGTTCCGGCATTTCGGCGGCTGGCCTGCCGCGCCGATGTTGAAGCCCGGCGTCTCGCGGATATGCACATGCTGATCGGGGCTTTCCGAAACACCCGCGCCGATGATCGTGAAGTTCTCCTTCTGGTCCGAGCCCGGCGTATGGGCATCGATGAAGGCCGTCTTGCACGGCTTCAGATCGCCATAGCGAACGATGCGGGATTCCATCTGCTGCGGGGTCATCGATTGCGGGGTCATGCGTCACCTGTGTGGAGGAGGATCTGCTTCCAGATCGCGATTTCATCGTAGAGCGCGAATTCCCGGCGCAGCCCGATGCCCTCCGGGCCGAAGGGGCCGAATTCGGCATGGCTGATGCCCATCACATGCACCGGCGCGCCGGTGGGCCGGCCGAAGGCGCCCCAGCCCTCATGCTTGCCGGTGAGCGACCAGCGGATCGCGGCACGCGGGGAGAGCATGTCCGCCTCCATGCCGATCTGATGGTGGATCTCGAAGGTGGCGGAGGGGAAGGAGGCGCGCAGGCCCACCCAGAAGGCGGCCACGGCCTTCCGGCCCAGGGCCTGTTGCGCACCGGGATATTCCCCGATCACCGCGCGATCGTAATGGGTGTGGATGTGGTTGAAATCCGCCGCCATGATGCGCGTGAGCATCCCGGCATAACGAGCGCCCCAGGGGTTCGCATTGCCCCGGCCCCGGTAGACATCCGGCGGATCGGTTTCCGGCGTGAGCGGGCGGCTCGCCTGCTCGATGCCGCCCTCGCGGCGGATCAGCATCCGCGCATATTCCTCCGGCACCATGCCGAGCTGGCGCACGATGCCGCCATAATCGCGCACGAGCCATTCATCGTGGATCGTGTCGTTCCTTGCCGCGCAATCCGCGATGATCCGGATCTGGAAGCGCTTGCTGGTCGCCGGGCCGAAAGCGCCGTCGGCGAGATGCGTGCCGGTGGAGATGATGCGATGCGAGGAGAGAAACCCGTGGGCTTCATCCGCGGAGAAGATCACGTCCTCCGCGAAGAGCTGGCGATCGGGGAATTCGTTCACGGTCGCCATGGTCGCGGCGATCACCGCCTGGTTGCCCCGGCTCACGCCCATGGGCGAGCGCACGGGAATATCGGGCGCGTAATAATGGTTCAGCGTGCCGATGCCGCGATCTTCCCAGATCTCCTTCGTGATATCGATGATGTAATCACGGAAATCCGGCCAGCGGTTCGAAAAAGCGGTCATGGGCGGTATCCTTCGGGAAGACGGGCGGAGCGGCGGATGACGAGCGGCCCATCGATGCGGTGATGATGCGGCTCGGAATCGCCCTCGATCTGGCCGAGCAGGGTCGCGACGGTGGCATTCACCATCGCTTCCACCGGCTGGCGGATGGTGGTGAGGCTGTAGGCGCCCCAGCCGGCCATGGGCACATCGTCATAGCCGACGATCGAGACATCCTCCGGCACGCGAAGACCCATGCGATGCACCAGCTCGTCGATCACCGCGAAGGCCATGTGATCATTGCCGACGAAAATGGCATCTGGCCTTTCGGGCTCGGAACACATCGCGCGGGCGACTTCGGCCGCGCGCTCGCGGGAATATTCGCCATCGACCATCGCGAAGGGTTCGAGCCCCGCCGCCGCCATGCCCTCGCGGAACCCCTCCGCGCGGTCGCGCCCGGTGGAGGAACCCTGCCAGCCCATGATATGCGCGATGCGCCTGTGCCCGCCGGCGATCAGGAATTCCGCGACACGCCGCCCGCCGGCGCGATTGTCGGATGTCACCTCGCTGAGGCGCGGATCGTTCTGCCCGCGATTGAACATCACCACGGGAATGCCCGCGGCCTGGCAGCGCGTGGTGAGATCATTTGTCATCGCGACGGAAGCCGTGATGATGCCATCCACCTGATAATCCAGCAATTCGCCGAGCACCTGACCGACATTCTCCGCCGCGTTCCCCGCCATGAACATGAGGATGTGATAGCCCCGATCCTGCAGCGCGCTCGAGAGCCGCTCCAGCGCCACCGGGTAGAACTGGTTTTCGAGATAGGCGACCACCAGCCCGATGATGCGGCTGCGCCCGGTGATCATCGCGCGGGCCAGAACATTGGGCCGATAGCCGAGGCGTTCGGCAGCCGCGCGCACCTTCGCGGCGGTCTTGGGCGAGGCCGAGGCGCCGGGCGTGAAGACGCGCGACACCGCCGATTGCGACACGCCCGCGAGCCGCGCGACATCGGCGCTCGTGACCTTTTCGAGGGGGCGGGAGCCGGTCATTCCGCGGTCCAGCCTCCATCGATGATGAGATGCGTGCCGGTCATCAGCGCCGAGGCATCGCAGGCAAGGAACAGGATGGGGCCCATCAGATCCTCGATCTCGCCCACGCGCCCCAGCTTGATCTTCGTCAGGATCCACGCCTTGCGCTCGGGGATGGCGAGGGTTTGTTCGGCCAGCGGCGTGCGGATGAAGGTGGGGCAGAGCGTGTTGACGCGGATGCCATGCGCGGCCCATTCCAGCGCCATCGCCTTGGTCATGCCCTCCAGCGCGTGCTTGTTCGCGCAGTAGACCGCGCGATCCGGCCCGCCGATATGGCCCATCTGCGAGGAGACCTGGATGAGCGAACCCGGTTTCTTCGCCGCGATCAGCCCGCGCGCCACCTCACGCGTGAGGAAATAGGCCGCGCGCAGGTTGAGGTTCATCGCGGCGTCGTAATCCTCGGGCGTCGTGTCCAGCGCGGGCGCGTGGCGCGCCATGCCGGCGGAATTGACGAGCACATCGAACGGCCCGGCCTGCGCCACGAAGGCGGCCGTCGCGGCAAGATCGGTGATGTCCAGCGCCTGCGCCTCCGCCTTGCCGCCCGCATCGCGGATGGCCGTTGCAACGGCTTCGAGTTCATCGCGCCGCCGCGCGACCAAAGTCACCGCTGCGCCGGCCTCGGCGAGCGCTGCCGCCGCGCCAAGGCCGATGCCGGAGGAGGCGCCGGTGACGAGCGCGCGCCGGCCGTCGAGCCGGAAGGAGGGGGTGCGGGGAAGCAAAACCGTGCTCATCATTCCGCCGCCACGCCGTAGGGCACGTTCCGGCGGCCATATCTCCGCACGCGGATGTTGCATTGCTCGGCATGGCCCACGAAGCCCTCGAGCATGCAGAGCCGCGAGCCATATTCGCCGATCAGCGCCGCCGCCTCATCCGTGGTGACACGCTGATAGCTGTGCGTTTTCAGAAACTTGCCGACCCAGAGCCCGCCCGTGTAGCGCCCGGCGCGCCTGGTGGGCAGCGTGTGGTTGGTGCCGATCACCTTGTCGCCATTCGCCACATTGGTGCGCGCGCCGAGGAAGAGCGCGCCATAGGAATGCATGTTGGTTAGATACCAGTCATCGCGGTCGGTCATCACCTGCACATGCTCATAGGCCATGTCGTTCGCGACCTGCAGCATCTCCCCGTGGCTGTCGCAGAGGATCACGTCGCCGTAATCGCGCCAGCTGATGGCGGCGGTCTCGGCGGTGGGGAGGATTTTCAGAAGCCGTTCCACTTCGGCCAAAGTGCCCTCCGCGAGGCGGCGCGAATGGGTGATGAGGCAGGCCGGCGAATTGTAGCCATGCTCGGCCTGGCCGAGCAGGTCGGTCGCGCAGAGCTCGGCATCCACCGTGTCATCCGCGATGACCATGGTCTCGGTCGGCCCCGCGAAGAGATCGATGCCGACGCGGCCATAGAGCTGGCGCTTCGCTTCCGCCACGAAGGCATTGCCGGGGCCGACGAGCATATCCACCGGCTTGATCGTCCCGGTGCCGAGCGCCATCGCGCCCACGGCCTGGATGCCGCCGAGCACGTAGATCTCATGCGCGCCGCCCAGATGCATCGCCGCGACGATGGCCGGATGCGGTTCACCATTGACCGGCGGGGCCGAGGCGATGATGCGCGGCACGCCTGCCACGGAAGCGGTGAGCACCGACATATGCGCGGAGGCGACCATCGGGAACTTGCCGCCCGGCACGTAGCAGCCGACCGACTGAACCGGAATGTGCCGATGCCCGAGGATGACCCCCGGCAGCGTTTCCACCTCGATATCCTGCATGCTCGCGCGCTGGGCCTCGGCGAAACGCCGGATCTGCGCCTGCGCGAAGCGGATATCCTCCATGTCGCGCGGGGCGACCCTGGCCATGGCCGCCTCGATCTCGGAAGCGGTGAGGCGGAAGGCGGGAGGCGCGTAATGGTCGAATTTCAGCGCGAGTTCGCGCACGGCAGCGTCGCCACGTGTTTCGATATCCCTCAGGATCGCCTCGACGGTGGCGCGGACCTTCGCATCGTCCTCGTTGCGCTGGTCTGCCGGCTTGCCGGATTTCAGGGAAATGATCGCCATGAACTGCTCCTGGAATGCCTGCCCTCAGAGGGGGTTTTCCGGCGGGGCCGGAGGAATGCGCTCCGCGCGATCGAAGGCCTCCCAGCCCTCGCCCGCGAAAACGTCGCGCCCGAGTTGCGCCAGCACGGCGGCGAAATCGACGAAAACCGGATTATCGGCGATGCGGCCGTCCTCGACCCGCCAGAAATCCATGTAGGAGATGATGACGCGCCTGCCCGTG
The DNA here is from genome assembly GCF_046092605.1 of Rhabdaerophilum sp. Lineage (NCBI taxonomy): Bacteria > Pseudomonadati > Pseudomonadota > Alphaproteobacteria > Hyphomicrobiales > Rhabdaerophilaceae > Rhabdaerophilum > Rhabdaerophilum sp. Next base: position 8,047 of record NZ_JBJTDY010000008.1, read on the forward strand.
GGCGGAATGCCCATGAAGGCGCCGGAATGCGTGGCCTCGATCTGCCCGAAGCAGGAGGCCCAATCGCCATCGGCGAGGAACTTTTCGGTCTTGTAGATGCGTTGCGTGAAGGCCGCGCGCAGGGGCAATTGCCAGTTCCGCCGGAATGCCGCGAGCCCCTGCTTCACCCCGCAGCCCACATTGCCGCGCCAGGTGAAATCGGCATGGAAATGCTCGTCCATGCGGTTGGAATTCGCAGCCAACGCCGCTTCCATCCGCTGGATCACGGCAAGCGTCTCGCGCGAACGGGCAAGATGGGCTTCCGCCTCGCTCCTGGCTGGCTTGCTCATGGTCGGCTTGTTCATGGTCGGCTTGTTCATGGCCGGCCTCCCAGCCGCTGGCCGCTGGTCGCATCGAAGAGATGGCAAAGGCCGGCGGGCACGCGGGCCGACAGCGTCGCGCCGATCCGCGCCTGGAAATCCTTCGGCGTCTTGATCGCCGCGAAGGCCCCTCCTCCGAGTTGCAGCGTGACCATGGAGGAATCGCCCAGCAATTCCATCGAATAGACCGGCGCCGTGATCTCGCCCGACACCGCCACCTGCGCGTCCTCGGCGCGGAAACCCAGCGTCACCGGTCCATCCAGCGCAAGCAGGCCCGGAACAGCGATGCCCGGCGCGGTGAATGTGCCGCCCTGTATCCGGCCGGGAATGAGGTTCATCGCCGGGTTGCCGATGAAGGAGGCGACGAAAGTGTTCGCGGGCCGGTCGTAGATCTCGAGCGGCGTGCCCACCTGCTGCACCTCGCCCTTGTTCATCACCACCACCCGATCGGCGAGGGTCATCGCCTCGATCTGGTCGTGCGTCACGTAGATGGTGGTGGTCTTGAGTTCGTGGTGCAGGTTCTTGATCTGCGCGCGGGTGGAGACGCGGAGCTTCGCATCGAGGTTCGAGAGCGGCTCATCCATGAGAAACACCTTCGGCTTGCGCACGATGGCGCGCGCGAGCGCCACGCGCTGGCGCTGGCCGCCGGAGAGCGCCGCCGGCTTGCGATCAAGCAGTTCGGTGAGTTCCACGGTCTTCGCCGCGCGCATCACGCGGTCATGGTGGTCGGCCTCGGGGATCTTCCGCACCTTCAGGGGGAAGCGGATATTCTCGTAGACCGTCATGGTTGGGTAGAGCCCGTAGGACTGGAACACCATGGCGATGTCGCGATCCTTGGGGTCGAGATGGTTCACGAGGCGGTCGCCGATGCGGATCTCGCCTTCGGTGACATCCTCGAGGCCCGCGATCATGCGCATGGTCGTGGTCTTGCCGCAGCCCGAGGGGCCGAGCAGCACGAGGAATTCGCCATCCGCGATATGCAGGTTGCAGCTCCTGACGCCCGTGACCGCGCCCCAGCGCTTCGAAAGGTTGACGAGCCGGATTTCAGCCATGGCTTACACCCTCGCGCCCTGTGCATTTCCCGGAAAACGCATCGAAGATTCATCATCTTGTTTTCGCATGCTTTTCGCGAAAAACCGGTGTCCACTTTTTCGCAGCATGCTCATCCTTTCACCGCGCCGGCCGTGAGACCGGAGACGATCTGGCGCTGGAAGAACATCACCAGCAGGAAGAGCGGCGCCGTCACCGACACGACCGAGGAGACCGCGAACATCACGTTGCCCTCGGTCTGCGTGGTGCCGAGGAAGCTTGCGATCTTGGGGATCATCGTCTGGTTCTGCTTCGAGAGCAGCATCGAGGTGACAACGAAATCGTTATAGGCGAGCAGGAACGAGAACAGCCCCGTGGTGATCACCCCCGGCCACATGACGGGGATGATGACATGCCGGAAAGCCTGGAACGGCGTGCAGCCATCAACCCGGGCGCTTTCATCCAGATCCTTGGGGATGTTGCGGAAAAAGGCCGTGAGCATCCACAGGGTGAAGGGCTGGTTGATCGCCACCAGCACGATGATCGCGGTGGGAAGGTGGCCCCAGAGGTTCCACTGGTAGAAGGGCAGCAGATAGCCCGAGACGAGCGTCAGCGGCGGCATGGCCCGGAAGACCAGCGCCAGAAGCAGCAGCCAGAAGGCGTAAGGGTAGGTCGAGCGGCTGAGCGCATAACCGCCCAGCGTGCCGAAGGTGAGCGAGATCACCACCACCAGGACCACGACGATGAGCGAATTCAGCGCCGCGCGCCAGAATTCCTCCTGCACCCAGGCCCCGTGATAGCCCGCGCCGGTGAAGGCGCTGCCATGTTCGAGGCGCGTCAGCGGGCCGAACAGCGCGTTCTGCCAGCTCGCTTTCGAGAAGAAATCACCCTCGACCTTGAAGCTTCCCCAGAGCGTCCAGGCAAAGGGGAAGATCGCGATCAGAAGCCAGAGGATCAGGAACCCGCCGAGCAGCAGGTTCAGGGTCGCGGGGCGTTTCCGGGCAAGTGCGGCCATGGCTTCCTCCTCACGCCTTGCCGAACTGGCGCCAGGTGCGCACCAGAGCGGGGGATAGCAGAGCCAGCACGCCGGAAATCGTCAGCACCGAGGTCGCCGCCGCCGAGGAGAGCAGCCGCGTCTCCCCGCCGAGATCGGAATAGATGAAATAGGAGAGCGACTGCGCATGCGCGGCCGCATTGAAGCTGACGATCGGCTCGAAGACGCGGAAATTGTCCATGATCTTGATGAGGAACATGAACACCGTCAGCGGCGCGAGATGCGGCAGCACGATGTAGCGGATGCGCTGCCAGCGCGTCGCGCCATCGAGCATCGCGCTTTCCAGCGAATCCTGCGGCACGGTCTGCAGGCCGGCATAATAGACCACGAAAGCGAAGGGCGCGGTGGACCACGTGCCATAGACGATCAGCATGATCCAGGTCAGCGGCGTCGAGGCTTTCAGCGAGAGGTTCGGGTCATTCGCGAGCCATTGCACCGCCGCGCCGATGATGCCGCGGGAATCGACCATCCAGAACAGGATCAGCGCGCCCACGAGCGGCGTCACGATCATCGGCAGCAGCGAGAAGAAGATCACGGGTCCGCGAAAAAGCCGCGGAATGGCGTTCACCGCCACGGCCACCACGAAGCCGAGCAGGATCGAGAGCGGCGTCACCAGCACCATGTAGGTGAGCGTGAAGGCCAGCGCCCGGTAGAAGGGCAGGTTCATCACCCGGGCGAGGAAATCGCCAATGCCCCGCGCGCCGCTCCACGCCTCGCCGATCTCCGCGAAGGCGAGATGCGAGCGATCCGTGTAGATCGCGAGGCCGACGAACCGCCCGAGCGGCTTCTCGTCGCGCAGCTTCTGCGTGGCAGCCTGGTCGATCACGGTGGATTTCGTGCAGCCGAAGGGCGTGCAATTCTCCACCTCCACCACGACCCGGTCATGTGGGACATGAACCGACTGGATCAGCACCGAGACAATCGGCAGCGCGATGAACAGCGCCATCGCGGTGGCGGTGGGCAGGAAGAAGCGCAGGAATGTCGCGTGTTTCATGCCTCCTCCTTCGCGCCGAAAGAGGCGCGGTCACATTGGCGCGGTCACAGTGGTGCGGTCACAGTGGCGCGGTCACAGTGGTGCGGTCACATTGGCGTGGTCACAGGCGCGCTGTCGCAGTCGTGCGGCAGCCATCCGGCGATGGCCGGAACAGGGCTGAACGGAGGCGATGACGGGCGAGCCCGCCATCGGCCATCGGCGGGGCTTATTTCAGGAAGCCCTTTTCCTTCGCGGCCGTGTTATAGGCCTTTTCGATATCGGCGAGCGTCGTCGCGGCGTCCTTGCGGCCCTGCAGGAAAGGCGCGATGCCATCGCCGAGCGCCGTATGCAGCAAGCCCATATAGGGCAGCATCGGATAGGGCCTCGCGCCCATCGCCATGGTCTGCATCACGCCCTGGTTCACCGGGGCGGGCTTGTAGCCGGCGATCATCCACACGGCCTGGCCCATGGTCTCGTCATTGAGGATGGCGGGCGAGATGCCATTCTTCATCGCGAGGAAAGTTGCGCGGGCATCCTCGTCCGGGATGTTGCGGGCCACCGTCCAGCCATCCCACCAGAGCGTGGTGGCCGGCGTGGCGCCCCCGCCCACGGTCATCGGGGCGCCGACGGCGGTGTTCTCGGCCACCTTGGGATCATTGCCTTCCCTCGCCATGAGCACGCCGGTGCGCGAGCCCCACATGTTCATCATCGCAACGTTGCCGCTCTTCCATTCGGCGCTCGTCTCGTTGTTGTCATGGGTCAGGAAATCCGGGTGCATCAGCTCGGTCAGCGCCTTCATGGTGTTCAGCGCCGCGATGCCCCGGGGATTGTTGATGGCCACTTCCGCCGAGCCCGGCTTGAAGAACTCGCCGCCATGGCCGGTATACATGTTCACGAATTCCTGTGCGAGCGACCAGCCCGCCTTGTAGGCGCCGCCGATCGGGTTCTTCAGGATGCCGCGCTCGCGGATCAGCCTGCCGATGCGGATCATGTCCTCATAGGTCTTGGGCGGCTCGGCCCCGACCTGGGCCAGAATATCCTTCCGGAAAACGAGGTGCTGGGAATTGGCCATGAAGGCCACGGCCATTACCTTGCCGTCGATGGTGATGAGCTGGTTCCGGGGGATGTCCTGCCCGTGAGCCGCAACAAGAGCATCCAGCGGGCGGATGACATTCTCGTTGATGAGCGCCACGATCGACGAGGTGGCGATGATGGCGGACGTGTATTCCGCCGGGTTGCCCTGCATGCCGGGCAGGTTGATGCGTTGGTGATTGGCCGTGAGATTCGATTTCACGGTCAGGTTGCCGGTCTGGCATTTCGCGGCATTGGCGGCGACCGTCCTGATGGCCGGGAATTCGTTGCCGACGATGTTCACGCGGCCGCTGGTGGCGCCGCAATTCACCTGCGCCTGGGCTGCGCCCGCCGCGAGCAAGGCCGCCAGCGACAGAGCCGTTTTCATGGTCTTCGACATGCGCCCGATCCTCCCCTGTGGCGCTGCCGGTCGTTCCCGACTTCCCGGGCCACATTCCGCCGGCAGCCTGTCGGGGAACATGCAAGCATGCTCTGCAATCGTATGCAACCGTAATCTTGAATACGCTTGCAAAATGAGAAACACTGCGCCGGCGCAGCCTGTTGCCCGCCTGTTGAGCGTCTGTTTCCCGCCGCCTCTTCCGTTTCTGCCCGCCGCCAGGGATGTTCCGCATGGTTGCTGATTTCGACCCCTTCGCCTCGCCCGATGCCGCCTTGCGCCGTCGCGTTCACCAGCGGCTCACCGCGCTGGCCGAAGCATCCGAGGGGCGAACCGGCGAGGCGCTGGCTGAGCTCGCGCGGCCGGATGCGACCTGGCGCGTGGCTCATCCCATCAACGCCTGTGCGAGCACGGCGGAGGCGCTGGCCCGCGCATTCGCCCCGCTCAAGAAGGCCTGCCCGGATCTGGAGCGGCGGGATGTGATCTTCGTCGGCGGCAGCTACCAGAACCGCCGCTATCTCGCGGCGGTCGGCCATTATTGCGGCACGATGCGCGGTGACTGGCTGGGCCTGCCCGCCAGCAACCGGCCGATCTATCTGCGCTATGGCGAGGTCTACGAGATCGATGCCGAAGGCGCGGTTCTGCAGGCGAACCTGCTCTGGGATGTGCTCGATATCATGCGCCAGCTTGGCCTCTGGCCCATCGCGCAGCCCCTCGGCAGCCCCGAGATGTGGCCCGCCCCGCTCACGGCCGATGGCGTGCGGTTCGAAACCTCCGATGCAGCCCGATCCGTGGAGAGCATCGCGCAGACCCTCGCCATGCATCGCACGCTCGCCGAATTCGACGACCGCTCGAAGCTCAATCGCGAGAACCTGATCGCCATGCCGCAGAAGGAGCACTGGCACCCGAGGATGATGTGGTATGGCCCGGCGGGCATCGGCACCACGCGCGGGCTCGATGGCTTCGTGGACGGGCACCAACTCCCGTTCCGCATCGCCTTCCATCGCCCGCAAGGCACGCTCGCCGAGGTGCAGGCGGAAAGGGCGCGGCACGGCGCGGGGCATTACATCCGCATCGGTGATGGCCCCTTTTCGGTGACCGGGGGCTGGCCCTCGGTCTATGCGGTGCATGCCGGCGGCGGTTTCTGCGGGCTTCCGCCATCCGGCAAGCCGGTCTTCATGCGCGTCATGGATTTCTACCTGCATCATGAAGGGCTGATCCGCGAGAACTGGGTTCCGCTCGACATGCTCGACCTGATGATGCAGATGGGTTTCGATGCGCTGGGGCGCGTTCGCGAGGTCTTGCGGCGATAAACCCACCTTCGGAAGAAGCCCGCCTCAAGGGGCATCCGATGCAGAATGGATGGCGTTAGAGCATCCGCCCGCCAAGTGGATACCGGTTGGCGGAAAAAGCGGATGCGAAAACAAGAAGAGTGAGCGCCAGATCTGATTCAATCAGATCGGTTTGCGCTCTAGGGTTGTGACGGCATTGCTTCGCGGCCGATCAGGCCCGGTGCCCGTCAGGCTGCCCGCTCGATGGGTTTCGCCCGCTCAATCCGCTGGCGGCGCGCCGGATCATGCAGTGCCTGCCAGAGATCATTGCGGCGCTGGAGGTTGAGCCAGAAATCGGCGCCGTTGCCGAAGACGCGCGCCAGCATGAGCGCCGTATCAGCCGTGATGCCGCGACGGTCGGTGCAGAGTTCGTTGACATGCTTGCGCTGCACGCCCATCGCATCGGCCAGTTGCCCCTGGGTCAGGCCAAGCGGCTCCATGAACTCCTCGCGGAGCATTTCGCCGACGCTGACCGGTTTGCGTTCGGTCATGAGCATGATGTCACCTCACCGGTAGGAATGGTTGTCGAGATAGAGATTGCGGGCCTGGCCGTTGTCTCCATCCCATTCGAAGATCAGCCGCCATTGCTGGTTCACGCGGATGGAGTGCCAACCTTCCAGATGACCGGAGAGTTTCTCGAAATGATTGCTCGGCGGAACCCGCAAGTCGGCATCTGTCATGGCGTCATCGATCAGCTGCAATTTGCGGAATAGACGCTGCTCCAGATCCGCCGGAATGCGCCTGGCATGCCTGTCTTCGACGAAAAAGCCGCGCAGCCATTCATCCCGGAAGCTCTCGATCATGGGGCAATGTACCGCCCACAGGGTCAATTCGCAAGGCCTGCCGATTCGATCATTTCAGGTTAGATCATGGGTCTGTCCGTTGAATCGCGAAGGCCCCCGCATATTGGCCCCGGCTTGCCGGAGGCCGTTTGGTTCGGTTGATCCGCGATCCGCATCCCGGCCGGGAAGGGCGTGAGCTTTCGCCCTCACAACCCCGCCGCCTTGGTGAGGTTGACGCGGAAGCGTTCGCGCCGGCGCTGGTAGCGGCGGGTCATCTCGGCACTGGCATGGCCAAGCTGACGCTGCACATGCGCCTCGTCGATCCCGGCCGAGGAGGCAAGGCCGGCCCGAAGCGAATGCCCGCCGAACAAAGCCGCGCGCTCTTTCTCCGGCAGGTCGGAGCGTATGCCCGCCTTCAGCGCCGTCTGCTTCACGAGCCGCGCGACATGCTTGTCGCCGAGCCGATCAGGGCTGATGCCGCCGTTTTTCGTAGCCATGCGGCGGAAGACCGGGCCATGGGCGACGCGGCCGAGCTTGAGCCAGGTTTCCAGCGCGTGAACCGGGCAGGAGCGCTCGGAGGAGCCCCGGCCGATCTCGACCTGTCGCCAGCCGGTCTTGCCCCGGATGCCGAGCAGCGCGCCATCCTTGACGATCTCGATCCAGCCGCCGGAATCCGTCGTCTGGTCTGGCCCGCAATCGAGGCCGGTGATCTCGGAGCGCCTGAGGCCGCCTGCGAACCCCACCAGCAGGATCGCGCGGTCACGCAAGCCCCGCAGGTCGTTCGGCAGGGTCGCGATCATCGCGAGGATGTCTTCGGCCAGCAGCGCCTCCTTCTGGCGCGGCGGGCGGGCATGCCGGCGGCGGATGCCGGCCATGACATCGGTGATGTGCCGGTCCTGCCGGGGCAGGGGAGTGCCGGCGGAAGAATAGGTGGTGGTGATGGCGGCAAGCCGCCGCTCGATCGTGGAAACGGCCGCTTTCACGAGGCCCTCGCCGGCGGCAGAGGACGCGAGAAACAGCCCGACGACTTCCGGCGACGGCTCGCTTGCATCGAAACCCCTGCGGCGACACCAGCGCGCGAACAGCGCCCAATCCGATTGGTAGGCCTTGCGGGTGTTGCTGCTGGAACGGCTCGCCGCATAGCCGCGCGCGGTTTCCGCGAGCCGCGAAAGGGCGGGCGATGTGGTTTCGGCCGACAGCTCGGGGCGCGCCGAGACGACCAGCGCCGAAACGCTCTCGTTCTCCGCAGGGTCGGGAGCAATGAATTTCGGGTCTGAATCGCCTGAAATCGCCATTCTGGGAGCCTAGACCATTCATGTCCGATAAGGCAAACTTATCGGACATCAAAATGACGAGACAGGCGCGGCGGCAAGAACGGATTTCTTTCGTCCAAGCGCCGTCATGGTGTAGCTTCAATCGATGGAGCTTCAATCGATGGAATCGACCGCTCGCCCCTTGCCTGTCCCTGAAGCTCCCGCGGCCCGAAAGGGGCGGGCCCGAAAAGGGCAGGCGCGCCAAGGGCAGGCGCGCCAAGGAGAAGCGCGCCAAGGAGAAGCGCGCCAAGGGGAGGCGCGCCAAGGGGAGGCCCGGGGAAAGGAAGACCTGCCATCCGCCAAGCCTCTGAATGTCCAACCGCTTCCCCCATGGGTCATCGTCAGTGCTCATGCGCGGCAGGCGAGCACCAACCCGGAGCCGGGCGCCCCTGCTCGGGACGGGGGGGATGATGCCTTCGCCGCCGGCGCCGCGCTGTTTGCCCTTGACCGGGTCCTGCGCGCGGAGCCCGTTTTTCTCGGTGCGCTGCGCATGCGGATCGCGCTGGACGCCGCTGTCGCAGCCTCGCGTCTCCTGCATGCCCGGAGTGACGAGGCCGAGCTGCGCGATATCCTCCATCTCGCCCGCGCCGGAGACGAGCCCGGTTTGGCCGGGCGTGGCCATGTCCTGCTTCGCCGGTTTTGTGAGCGCCCCACGCGCCTGGCTGGTGCCGTTCTTGATGAAATCGGGAGCCTCGGCGGAAGCGACGGCCTCCCTGAATGGCTGGACCTCCTTCGGGCGGATCTCGCGATTGCCGAACGGCTTGGCTGGAGCCGGCCTTTGCCGCTTCATCTCCTCGCGATCCATGATCCCGCGTTCCGGCGCAGCGAGGAGGGGCGGCGCATCCGCATCGGCGAGCCGGGATGGGAGCAGGTTCGCCATGCGGTGATTGCCCGCGCGGCGGTCCATGCCCATCGACGGGCTTTCACCCTCGCGGGCCGCGCCGAAAGGCTGCTCGCCGCCTCCGGCACGCTTCGCACGCGCGACGCAGAGGCCGGACTGGCGCTGATCCTCGGCGATGATTGCGTCGCGCCCTGGCGCATGGCCGTGGAGGGCGGAGCCGCTCCGGGAAAAGGCATGCGTTCGGATCGGGCTGCGCGCCGCTTCTGCCAGAGCCTCCATGCGAAAGGCGCCTTGAGGCTGCTGACGCCCCGCCCGACTTTTCGCCTCTATGGGCTGTGAGATGACGGACCACGGAAATGATCCAGGGTGCGGCAGGGATGGGGTGCGGCAGGGATGGGGCGAAGGCAGGGATGGGGCGAAGACATGAAGCGCCGTTCCGCAGATGAAACCGCATTGCCGCTTGATGCCGAACTCGCCGATCTGCCGCCTGACTTGCGCTGGCGGGAATGGATGGGGCGCGTCGAAGCGGCCATCTTCGCGAGTGCCGCCCCCGTTCCGCGCGAGGCGCTGGCGCGGCTGGTGGGCGCGTCCTGCGTGCTCGACGAGCTGATCGCCGACATTCGCGATGAGCTGAAGGCCCGGCCCTATGATCTGGTCGCCATTGCCGGGGGGTGGCAGCATCGAACCCGGCCACGCTTCATCGCGGCCATACGCGGTGCGAGCCGATCGCCCGAAAGGAAGCATGTCGATCTGTCGAGATCCGAACTGGAGGTGCTGGCATTGATCGCCTGTCGCCAGCCGATCAGCCGCGAACGGCTCTCCGAGCTTGCCGGCCGGGCCGTCAGTCGTGACACCCTTGCCTGGCTCAGGCAGCAGGACCTGATCACGACGGGCCCGCGCCTCGCGCAAGCCGGCGCGCCCGCGACCTATGTCACGACACAAGCCTTCCTGGAGCGTTTCGGGCTGAATACGATCGGGGAGTTCAGCGAGCTGGCCGACCCGTCAGAGACAGCGCAGATCTGAAACCTTGAAGACAAGGCCCGCTTGACGGCATCGGCTTCCGAGGTTTCCGGGCGCGTCCTCTTTTCCCGGTGGAAGGCGCTCCGCCGGAGCTGCCCCCGCATCGCGGTCTTCTGCCCGAGAATTCAGGGAATGATCGATATCCAACAGTAGCTTAAGGAATGACACGCCCAAGTTGAGCATAATCCCGCTTGTGCTTAGCCCGATCCATATGCCAGAAAACGGCGTCGAAATATCGAAAGGGTCGGTCAGGATGAGCGTCGAGAACATGTTTCGGCTCGATGGTGACGTGGTTTTGGTCACGGGGGCGGGTGCCGGCATTGGCCGTGCGATTGCGAAGCTTTTCGGCAGCGTTGGTGCATCGGTGGTGGTGAGCGACCTCAAGGCGGAAACGGCCGAGGTCGTGGCGCGGGACATCGTGGCGGCGGGCGGAAAAGCGGTCGGCATCGCCTGCAATGTCACGAAAGAGGAAGACCTCGTCGCCGCGGTCAACACCGCGGTCCAGCGGTTCGGTCGCCTCACGATCCTCGTGAACAATGCCGGCGGCGGCGGGCCCAAGCCCTTCGACATGCCGATGAGCGATTTCGAATGGGCCTATCAGCTCAATGTCTTTGCCCTGTTCCGCCTCACGCAGCTGGCCGCCCCGCATATGGAGAAGGCGGGCCATGGCGCGGTGCTCAACATCTCCTCGATGGCCGGCGAGAACAAGAACAAGCGCATGGCCTCCTATGGCTCTTCCAAGGCGGCGGTGAACCACTTGACGCGCAACATTGCGTTCGACCTCGGGCCGATGGGCATTCGTGTCAACGCGATTGCTCCGGGCGCGATCAAAACCGATGCGTTGGCCAAGGTGCTCACGCCGGAGATCGAGAAGACGATGCTCAAGCACACGCCGCTCGGCCGGCTCGGCCAGGCCGAGGACATTGCGAATGCCGCTTTGTTCCTGTGCTGTCCGGCCTCGAGCTGGGTGAGTGGACAGGTGCTCACGGTTTCCGGCGGCGGCGTGCAGGAACTGGATTGAGGATTTCCGGATGCGCGCCGGGCCGGAATGGTTCATCTGGATCGAGACCCTTGGCATCTTGTCCTTCGCCATCAACGCGATGATCGTCGCGAAGGGCAAGAACCTATCGACCTTCGGCTATTTTCTCTGTGCCGTCGCCGCGGCGCTCGGCGGCGGCACCTTGCGCGACATCCTGCTTGGCCCTTCCGCGCAGCCCTTCTTCTGGGTGGCCTTTCCCTTCTACATCGTGGCGATCTTCGTGCTCGCCATCGCCTATGCCAATGTCGGTATCCTTCAGGCTGCCATCGCCAAGCGCGATTTCCTGATCAAGGAAAGCGCGGAAGCGATTGCGCTGGCTTCGCTGGGGACGCTGGGAGCGGCGAAGACCTTCATCGTGCTGGGCCCGCAGGTCGCGCCCACGGCTCTGGGGCAGATGCAGCTCTGGATCCTCTGTGCCTTCTTCGGCGCGATGAGCGCGGCCTTCGGCTCGATCATCCGCGACATCATCATCAACGAGTTTCCCGGCTCATTGCGGCCGGGTGTCTGGGTGATCGAGGCCCTGTTCCTGGGCTGCGGGCTGCTGGCCTTTCTGCGGATGCAGGATGTGCCCGCGCCCTGGGCCTTGCTGGCGGGCTTCCTGGTCACGCTTTTCATCCGCCTCTGGATCGTCGTGGCGCCCCATCGGGCGCAAGTCTCTTGATCATCTGCCAAATCTCTTGATCATCTGCAAGAAGAGCGGAGTTTTCCATGAAAATCGCGATGTTCTACGCCAAGGACTACGAGAAGCCGCAATTCGAGGCGGTGAACGCCCGGCACGGGCACGAGATCACCTATATTGCCGCGCCGCTGAATGCCTCCACCGCGCCGCTCGCGAAGGGCTGCGATGCCATCTGCATCTTCGTGAACGACACTTGCGATGCCGCGACCATCGCCATTCTGGCGGCCGGTGGCGTGAAACTGGTTCTTTGTCGTTCGGCCGGGTTCAACCAGGTCGACCTGAAAGCCGCGAAGGCCCATGGCCTGACCGTGATGCGCGTGCCGGCCTATTCGCCGGAATCCATCGCCGAACACGCCGTGGGGATGATCCTCTCGCTCGTGCGCAACATGCATCACCAGTATAACCGCGTTCGCAACGGCAATTTCTCGATGGATAACCTCGTGGGGTTCACCCTGCGTGGGCGGGTCGCGGGCATTGTCGGCACGGGGAATATCGGCCGGGCGACCGCGCAGATCCTCAAGGGCTTCGGCTGTTCGCTGCTTGGCTCCGATCCCTACCCGAACGAGGAGATGAAGACGATCGGCATGGAATATGTCGAGCGCGACGAATTGTTTCGCCGCTCGGATATCGTCGTGCTCACCGCGCCGCTCACGCCCGAGACGCACCACATGGTGAATGCCGAGACGCTGAAGCTCTTCAGGAAGGGCTCGGTGCTGATCAATACCGGGCGCGGCCCGCTGATCGACACCAAGGCGGCGATCGTGGCACTCAAGAACCTCGAAACGCTGTGGTATCTTGGCGTCGATGTCTACGAAGACGAGGCGGGCCTGTTCTTCGAGGACCTCTCGGCCGAGATCGTGCAGGACGACACCCTTCAATTGCTGATCGCCCAGAAGAACTGCCTTGTCACGCCCCATACGGCCTGGCTGACGCAGGAAGCGCTGACCGACATCGCCGAGCAGACCCTGGGCAACGCCACCGATTTCGCGGCGGGCCGGCCCGACCCTGATCGCACCGTGAAACTTCCCTGATCACCCCCAAGCCCCGAGGTCTTCCAATGCCTTCCTCCTTCGATGCCTTCGCCGATTTCCGAATGACCGACCACAAGGTGATCATCACCGGCGGCGCACAGAATATCGGCGCGGGGATTGCCAAAACTCTCGCCGGTGCCGGTGCCAAGGTGATGATCGCCGATCTCAACGGCGATCTTGCAAAAAAGACCGCCGCGGAAATTGCTGCCGAAACCGGCTCGGATTGTCGCGGCATGGCCTGCGACGTCACGAAATCGGAGCAGATCGACGCTGTGGTCGCTGCGGCCGCCGCGGCCTTTGGCGGCATCTCGACGCTCGTGAACAATGTCGGCTGGGGTGGCCGCCACGAAGACCCGACCGCGATCTCCGATGACGAGTTCATCGCCTCCTACAAGCTCAACACGCTCAGCGCCTATCGCATGAGCATGGCCTGCCTGCCGCATCTGCTGAAGGAGAAGAACCCGAGCATCACCAATTCCGGCTCGTTCTCCTCGGCCACGCCAGCCTATGACATTCTGGCCTATGGCACGGCCAAGGCGGCCCTGAACCAGATGATGGTCTCGATCGCGCACATGCTCGCGAAGAAGGTGCGCGTCAATTCCATCCTGATCGGCACGGTGATGACGCCGGGCTATGCCGCTGCGGGCATCGACCCCGCCATGCAGGAAAAGCTGCGCCATCCGGATAATCTCACCGGCCGGCCCGGCTCGCCGCAGGATGTGGCGAATGCCTTCCTCTGGCTGTGTTCGCCGGCTGCCGGCTGGGTGAGCGGGCAGACCATCAATGTCCATGGCGGCGGCGGCGTGGTGCGCCTCTTCGGGCATTGAGGGCCGGCATGCGCCCGCCCTGCCCTGCGCCCATCAGAACATGCGCGGTCCTGCCCTGGCTGTTTCTGGCCTCGCTGTTTCTGGCGGGCGTCGCGGTCGCGCAGCAGGCAGGTGGAGCCATTCCCCTGGCCGCGCAGGCTGATGGTGCCCCGATCGAGCGCGTGGATGTCGTTCTCGTGCGGGGCTCGGACAACCCGGCGCGGGATCAGGCAGCCCTGGCCCGGCTTCGGGAAAACATGCAGGCTCTGGTCGGGCGTGGCTATTCGCGGGCCTTCATCGAGCGCCAGCTTGCCACGCCGCGCGGTCGGCTGGGCGTGGGGCAGATCAGCCATCGCCTCTTGCCGGGCCGCTCGCCGGGAAGCCTCGCGGTCGTGATCGAGCTGGACACCGCGATGCCGACGACCGCCATGGGCGCACAGGGGCTTCTGGCGGGTGACGCGCGATCCTTCCCGGTGCTCTATCGCAGCGACCGGGCCTTCTTCACCGCGATCATCAGCGGCGGTCTCGGCGCCTATTCGGATCTCAATCCGTGGTTCGGAAATCCCGCGCTTTTCACGGCCGGCAGCCCGATCGCGCGGAAGCGACCGGGGCGCGCGCCGGGCTGGACCGAGGGCTATACCGATCTCGGCTTCGCGGGCGCGGCGCAGCTTGGCGATACGCCCTTCTATGCCTATGGCGCGCTGACAGCGCTGACCTCATGGTCCATCGGGCAGGACATCTACCGCAACGATACCCGCACCTGGACCGATCTCGAACGCGCCTATGCCGGCCTGCTCTATGTCGATCCTGAAACCGGTAACAGCTTCAACATCAGCGCCGGGCGGCAGAACGTGACGTTGAATGATGGCTGGCTCGTGCATTTCGTGCGCGGCAACGCCAATATCGGCAAGCGCGGCGGCACTTATCTCGGCCCCCGCAATGCCAGTGATTTTTCTGTCGTTGCCGATGCGAAACTCGGCCCCTGGACTGCCAAGGCGTTCTGGATCGACCCGGACGAGTTGCCCAGCATCGATTCCCGCGCGAGCTATCTCGGCGCGAACCTGCGCTACACGTTCCGGCCCGGCCTCTCCGTGGATGCGACCTACATCACCGTGGCGCGATCCACTGGCTCGCTGATCGCTCCCGGTGGCGTTCGCCTGCCGCGCGAGGGGCTCAACACCTATGCCGGGCATTTCCGCTGGGAGCGGCCATTCGGTGCGGATGGCTTCTGGCTCGCGAGCGAATTCGCCTATCAGGACCATGAGCGCTTCCGGATGTCGGCCCATGCGGCCTATGGGCTCATCGGCTATCAGGCCGCGTATCTGCCGTGGTCGCCGAGCCTTTCCTATCGCCTGTCCTATGCCAGCGGCGATAATCCGAATTCCACAAGCTACAACCGGTTCGATCCGCTGCTTTCCACCGGCCTCGGCAACTGGCTGCAGGGCATCAGCTTCGGCAAGCTCACCTCGAATTCCAATCTCTCCGTGCATCGCCTGCAATTCAATCTCGTGCCGATGCCGACGCTCAACGTGACCTTCGACTGGCATATCCTGCGCGCCCCGGAGCGGAACAATCTCGGAGCAAATCCGGCGCTTTCGACCCTGACCTCCAGCGATATCGGGCAGGAATTCACCCTCACCGGCCGCTGGGCCATCAACCGCAATCTCTTCCTGCAGACGATCGGCTCCATCGCTGTTCCGGGCAAGGCGCTCCGCAATGTCGGCGCCACCCGGAACTGGACCACATTGCAAGCCAGCCTCTACTGGTCCTTGTGAGAGGAATTCCCCGTGGGTGACATGAATGTGCCTTTGCCGCTTCTGGCTACGCTTCTCTTCAGCATGATGGGGCCCATCGCGCTGCTGCCGCTTTTCGCGAAAGCAACGGGTGGGGCCGATGCGGGCCTCCAGAGGAAGATCGCTGTTCGCGCGGCAATCTTTGCCATTCTGGCCTTGGCTGTTGCTGTCTTCGTTGGAGCGAAGATCATGCAATCGGCCGGCACGTCGCGTTCCTCCCTGATCATGGCCTCCGGCGTGATCCTGATGCTGACCGCGTTACGGAACATCTTTGGCGCCAGCGCGCCTCCATCAACCCCCGCCGAACCACCCGGCATGGTCCTCGCCCTGACACCTGTCGCCATCCCCGGAATTGTCACGCCGATGGGCGTCGCCATTCTCATCCTGTTTGCAAGCTACTTTCCTGAAATGGTCGACCGGCTGGCCATTCTCGCCGTTGTTACCGGCATCATGCTGGCGAACCTGCTGGCGATGCTCTCGGCACAATGGTTCATGCGCGTTGTCGGCCCAACCCCTTTGATCGTGCTTGGCGCGATCTTCGGGGTGCTTCAGGCCGCGATGGGCGTGGAGATGATCGTCTCGGGCCTCGGCATGTCGCGCCTTTTCGGGCATTCCTGACGGCGTGATTCATGCCCCGGCCCGTGCCGGGTCGAGGTGAAGCCGGCGCGGTCAGGGCCTGGCAACCGGCTTGTGACGATGGCCCGGCAGGTATTCGACCCCTCCGCCACCCCCGCGCACCGGCTGCGGATAAAGCAACATCAGCTCAAGGATTTCAGCCGGCATCGCGGTGGAGACGTTGAGGCCCAGTTCCGTGGCGAATTCGGAGAAAATCGGGAAATCATGGGTCCATCGCCCCTCGGTCAGGGCCGTTGCGATCTCGAAACACCGCTCCTCGTCGTGCCGCCCGGCAAGCAATCCGGCCACCGCATCGCGGATCTGGCGCAGGGCCTTGCTGGCAATATCCGCCTTGATCAGGGTTTCGTCATCCAGATCGGCCGGCTCCTTCTGCTGAACGACCTTCAGGAAGGTGGCGGCGGGATATTCCCCGATCTGCGGATCGATCGGCCCCAGCACGGCATGGGGAGACAGCACGATTCCGGATGCCGCGAGTGCGATGAGCGTTCCGCCGGACATGGCATAATGCGGCACGAAGACGGTGACCGGCGCGTTGCGCGCCTTCAGGGCACGCGCGATCTGCAGAGCCGCAAGCGCCAATCCGCCCGGCGTCTGCAGGATCAGATCGAGGGGCACGTCCGGATCGGTCAGCTGGATGGCACGCAGCACCTCTTCGGAATCGTTGACGTCGATGTAGCGCAGCAGCGGAAAGCCGAGCAGGCGCATCGTCTCCTGCCGGTGAACCAGCAGGATGACGCGGGACCCGCGGCGTTTTTCAAGCCGCGCGATCAGAAAACGCCGGCGTGTATCAAGATAGCGCTGCAACAGCAGCGGCTGGAGCAACGAGATCGCCAGGAAAACCCAGATTGCATCGCTCCAGCTCATGGGCTCTCCCTCGCCGGAAGGGCCGGGAATGCCCATCCGGGCGGCGCAGCGCGCAAACGACCCGCGGGGCGTCGCCTTCCCCGCATCTATCGATCAGTCGAGCAGAAGCGGAAATCGCTTTCCTTGACCTGGCGCAGAGAAATTCGCACGTTTCCGGCACAGAATGCAGCGTTCAGCTCTGTCGGAAGGAGGGTTTCATGCCGAACGGGAGCAGGGCCGGCGCGATGCGTCATTCCAGATTCGCCAAGGTTGCGTTCGAGGACATGCTCGTCTTTTTTGATGGCACCCCGGCTGCGCAAAATGCGCTTTCCTACGCGGAGGAGCTGGCGCCAGAGGGGAACATCACGGCGCTGCAGGTGAGCATCATGCCGACATTCTTCGCCGGCGATGTCAGCGGCGATGCCTGGGCCATGGCGCAGGAGCAGGCTGAGCGGGAGGCTCAGGAAACGGAGAGCGCCCTGAAGGCGATGCTGCAGCGCAAGGGGTCACGGGCCGAATTGCGCCGGGCGAAGGCGATGGCCGATGATGACGGGCGCGTGATTGCAGGCCAGACGCGCTATGTGGATGGCGCGATCTTCGGCTGGCCTCACGCCCAGGCCGAAAGGCCTGTGAACGAATTCGAGGGCGTTCTTTTCCATTCCGGGCGTCCCGCCTTGATTGTCCCGGAGAAATGCTCTCTCCGGGGAAGCCCGCGCTCGATCATGATCGCGTGGAGCGCAACCCGCGAGGCCAGCCGGGCGGTTCACGATGCCCTGCCGCTTCTCGCGGCCGCAGAGTTCGTCCGGGTCGTTGTCGTGGCTGACGACTGGTCCGAGCGCGAACAAAATCCCGGTGACGACATGGCCCGGCACCTCGCCCGCCATGATGTCAAGGTCGAGGTAAAGCATGTTGCGACGGACGGAAAACCCGTCTCGGAAATTCTGCTCGACGAGGCGCGCTTCCAGGGCGCGGAACTGCTCGTGATGGGTGGTTACGGTCATTCCAGGACCGGCGAGTGGCTTCTGGGCGGCGTGACGCGCGAAATCCTTCACCGGCCGACCGTCCCGCTGTTCCTGTCGCATTGATCTGCCATGCTCCGGCGCGGCCTGCGCCGCAGGAGAAAATCGGCGTCAGCCGCAGCAGGAACAGACGGGAAGCACATTGCCTCCGGGGCGATCCGGCCCCCATCCTTTCCGCATCAAGGAAGATGCGGCTGGCATGGGAGTGCTGCGGGCCCTGTCCGAACAGGTGCTCGCTGCGCCAGGCGGTGGAGTTAGAGCACCCGCCCGCCAAGTGGATACCGGTTGGCGGAAAATGCGGATGCGAAAACAAGAAGAGTAAGCGCCAGATCTGATTCAATCAGATCGGTTTGCGCTCTAGAGCACCCGCCCGCCAAGTGGATACCGGTTGGCGGAAAAAGCGGATGCGAAAACAAGAAGAGTGAGCGCCAGATCTGATTCAATCAGATCGGTTTGCGCTCTAGAGCATCCGCCCGCCAAGTGGATACCGGTTGGCGGAAAAAGCGGGTGCGAGAACAAGAAGAGTGAGCGCCAGATCTGATTCAATCAGATCGGTTTGCGCTCTAGGCAGGAACATTTACGATGATCAAGAACATCCGTGATGATCAGGCTCGGCTTCCCTTGCCGCTCTTGGGACCATCTTGCGGAACGATGGTCTGTGTCCCCGGCGCGCGCCCTTTCCGTGCTTCGCGGCGGCCTGCCAGCAGCCAGCGTGCGATCGCGGGCCATTCCGTGGCCAGGGTGTCTCTCCCCATGAAGAGAGCGAGATGCGCGGATCGGGCCTCGCGCAACAGGAACCTCGACGCTTCTCCCCCCACAAGTCTGGCGGCCGCGAAGACCTGGTCAGGGGGTGCGACCATGTCGCTTTCCCCCGCCAGGAGCGCAACAGGACAATCGACCATATCGGGCGCGATGGTCCTGCCCAGCGCGGTCATCTGACCGCGCGCCAGCCTGTTTTCCTGGTAGAGCAAGGTGAGAACCTGCGTGAAATAGGCCTCCGGCAAGTCCAGCGTCCGCTCGTGCCAGCGCAGGAAGTTCCGCAGCGCCCGTTGCCCCCCTGCTTCCCGATCCGGGTCGGTGATCTGCAAGGCCTGCATCGCAATGGCCATGCGGTCCGCGGCTCCGGCCCAGAGTGCGAGCAGGTCGGCCCCCCGGATCACGCCATCTCCGCCCCGTTTCACGGCCTCGAGCAGAAAGGCCGCCGTGGCCCCCGTGGCCCCCGACAATGCGGAAGCGGCGAAGTCGACGGGTGCGCCGGCGAGCACGAGGCGACCGATCTTTCCCGGAAATCGTGCCGCGTAGATCAGCGACAGCCAGCCGCCCTGGCAAAGCCCGATGAGATCCACCGGACCGCCGATCTCATCGATCGCGACATGGAGCGCGGCCAATTGGCTGTCGATCGTCTGGTAGCGGCTCTCCCTGCTCGCCGATGCCCATTCGACCAGGAACAGGCGCTTGCAGCCATGGTCAAGCAATGTCTGAACCAGGCTGTGTCTGGGGGCGAGATCCGCAAGGATCGCATCATGCAGCGCGAAGGGCGTCACCAGAACCGCGGCTTGCCCCGTTCGGGATCGCGAGAAATCTCGCAGGCGAAGTTCATGCAGTTCGAGCGTGACGCGCCCGCGTGTCGTCCACTCGCCTTCCGGCACGAAGCGCGCGCCATCCACCGCATCCGCGGGTTTCGCGCGCTGCTCGCTCGCCGCACCGCCGGAATGCGCGAACCACGGCCAGAACCAGATCTCCCAGGGGTTCATCGTGCTTCCATGCCGGCGAATGGCGGTTCAGGTCGGATCAGGGTGTGATGGCGATCTTGATGACCCCGTCGCGCTGATGGGAGAAGAGCTCATAGGCCTTCTCGATCTCGTCCAGCGAGAAACGATGCGTGACGAGCGGGGTGAGATCAAGCCGTTCGGCTGCGACGATCGCCATCAGGCGGCGCATGCGTTCCTTGCCCCCCGGGCAGAGGGTCGTGATGATCCGGTGATCGCCGAGGCCCGCGGCAAAGGCGCCCAGCGGTATGGTCAGATCACTGGAATACACACCCAGGCTGGAAAGCGTGCCTCCTGGCCTCAGGACACGCAAGGCGGCCTCGAAAGTCGCCTGCGTTCCCAGTGCCTCGATCGAGACATCCACACCCCGGCCATCGGTCGCGGCCATGATGGCCTGCACGGGGTCGGTTTCGCGGGCATTGATCACGACATCCGCGCCCATCCCTTTCGCCACGGCCAGCCTGACCGGCAGCATGTCGACCACGATGATGCGGCTCGCGCCCCGCAGCCGGGCGCCGGCTGTCGCGCAGAGCCCGATCGGCCCCTGTGCGAAGATCGCCACGGCATCGCCGATCTGCACATCCCCGCGTTCCGCGCCGCTGAAGCCGGTGGACATGATATCGGGGCACATCAGCACCTGCTCGTCCGTCAGGGCCGACGGCACGACCGCGAGGTTGGCCATCGCATCGGGAATGCGGACATATTCCGCCTGGCAGCCATCGATCGTGTTGCCGAGCCTCCAGCCGCCCATGGGTTTCCAGCCGTGACGCGTTCCTGCTCCGTCCTGCGAATGGCAGCCGCACAGGCATGCATGGGAATGCCCGCCTGGCGTGATCGCTCCGCAGATCACGCGCTGGCCCTCCTGAAAGCCTTTCACTTCCGCGCCAAGCCTCTCGATGACCCCGACGGGCTCATGCCCCACCGTGAGGCCGCTTTCCACGGGATACTCGCCCTTCAGGATATGGACGTCGGTCCCGCAGATCGTCGTCATCGTGATGCGGATCAGCGCATCGGTTGGCCCGATATCGGGAATGGGCTTTTCATCGAGAACGATGCGACCGGGCTCCACGAAGACGGCGGCTGTCATCTTCTTCATGGGGGATGCTCCCTGCAACGGATCAAGCCTTGCTAGCCCGGCCGGCCGGGCTGGGCATTGCGCTATGTCAGTCTTTTCGTGGCGGCGCGGGTTCGCCCGATCACCGGGTTTTTCAGCTTTTTCACCCCTTCGAGGCCAACGAGCACGGCGAGCGCGCTCCATGCCACGAGCAGCAGATCTTCGGCCTGCAGGGGTGCGAAGCGAAACACCGCGCGGGTTTGCGGCCATATGAGGGACAGCGCGAGCAGGCCGGCAATGGCCGCCAGCACGCTGAAGAGCGTGCGGTTCGGACGCAGGAATGCCCCGCGCAGCGAGGCCCCAAACGCCCGAAAGACGAAGATCAGGCTGATGACATTCAGCACGAGCGTCACGAAAACCAGCGCGCGCAATTCATCCGTGGCCATGCCATTTCGGGCGCCAAGCCAGGCGAATGCGGCCACGGGCAGGAAGGCGACCGTTCCGCACAGACCGGCCCAGCCGATCAGGGAAACCGAGACAAGCCGTTCCTCCGGCTTGCGAGGCGGCCGGGCCATGATGTCCGCCTCCTCCTCCTCGGCTTCGAAAGCCAGCGAACTGACCGGATCAATGACCATTTCCAGGAATGCGATGTGAATGGGCGTGAAAAGGATCGGCATTCCCAGAACGAGAGGGAGCAACGCCATCCCGGCAATGGGAACATGCACGGCGATGATGAACCCCATCGCCTTGCGCAGGTTGTCATAGATGCGCCGGCCCAGCCGGATTGCCTCGACGATCGAACCGAAATCATCGTCCAGCAGAACGATCGACGAGGCTTCGCGTGCGACATCCGTGCCTCGCCCACCCATCGCGACGCCGATATGCGCCGCCTTCAGCGAGGGCGCGTCGTTCACCCCGTCCCCGGTCATGGCGACGATTTCGCCCCGCGCCTTGAAGGCCTCGACGATGCGGAGCTTCTGTTCGGGCGAGATGCGCGCGAAAACCGCGGTCTCGCTCATGATGCGCCGCAATGCGGCATCGTCGAGGCGGTCGAGTTCGGCACCGGTCACGACCACGCCATGCTCCAGCCCCGCCTGGCGCGCGATCTCGCGCGCGGTTACGGGATAGTCGCCCGTGATCATGACGACGTGGATGCCCGCCCGCCGGCAATCCCGAATGGCATCCGGCACGCTGGCCCGCAAGGGATCGGCAAGGCCGACCAGGCCGAGGAAGGCGAATGGAATCCCGGTCTGGGCATGAGGGAGTTCCGGCCCCTCCCATTCCCCCCCTGCGACACCGAGAACACGCAAGCCCCGCGCGGCCATGGCATCCACCGCAGCCGAAATCTCGGCTTTCTGACCCTCGTCCATCGCGCAAAGCTGCATGATCGCCTCGGGCGCGCCCTTGGCCGCCGCGAGTTTCGTGCGACGATCTTCCCGCTCCCATATCTGGGTCATCGCGAGCAAATGCGGCGTGAGCCCGAAGCTGTGCACGAGGCGATTTTCGCCTTCGGCCGCAGGCCCGGCACAGGCGAGGAACGCCCGTTCCATGGGATCGAAGGGCACGGAAGCGCTTGCCAGGCGCCCGATCCGGATGATGCTCGCATATTCGGGCTCGAGCGTCCCGACGGTCTCGTCCCGGCCCAGGCGACGCGATGCTCCGCCCGCCTTCCACAACTCGACGATCGACATCCGGTTTTCGGTCAGGGTGCCGGTCTTGTCGGTGCACAGCACGGTCGTGGCACCCAGGGTCTCGATCGCGGCGCTGCGACGGGTGAGCACGCGCGCCTTCGAGATCCGCCAGGCTCCCATGGCGAGGAAAACCGTCAGCACGACCGGGAATTCCTCCGGCAGCATCGCCATTCCGAGCGCGATGCCGGCAAGGAGCGCGGCCAGCCAGTCTCCGCGAGAAATGCCATACAGAAGAACGACGACAAGGCTGACCATGATGCCAAGGAAGGCCGCGACCCTCACCAGGCGGCGCGTTTCCGCCCGAAGGCGCGGGGCTTCCCCCTCGAGCTTCGCGAGCGAGGCGCCAATCCGGCCGATCTCGCTCGTCGGGCCTGTTGCATATACCGTCGCCAGCCCCGATCCGCGGACCACGAGAGAACCGGAATAGACCCTCGCATGCCCGCTTTCGCCGGGCGGTCGCGGCAGGGGCTCCGCTCCGCTGCCGGCCACGCGCTTGCGGACGGGGACCGATTCTCCGGTCAGCAGGGATTCGTCCAGTTCGAGATGCGTCACCTCGACCAGATCGGCATCGGCGGGAACACGATCACCCTCGGCCAGCAGGATGAGGTCGCCGCGCACAACCCCCCGGCCCGGGATGCGCTGGCGCTGCCCGTCCCGAATGACCAGCGCCCGGGGGCTGGTGAGATCCCGCAGCGCCTCCAGAACGCGCTCCGTCCGCATTTCCTGCACCACGGTGATGGAAAGGGAGAGCATCGCGAAGCAGAGCAGGATCAACGCCTCGGCGCGATCGCCGAGCGCCAGATAGACGAGGCCGCCGGCGAGCAGCAGCCCCAGCATCGGCTCATGCAGGACTTCGATGCAGACACGCCAGAGGCTCCGGGCGCCGGTCTTCGGCAATTCGTTGAAGCCATCGAGGGCAAGCTGCCGGCGCGCATCCTCCGAACTCAGACCCGACGGCCTTTCCATCGCGAAAGTTCCACTCCGATCCGAGGAACGGGCCGCGAATTCGCAAGCCCGAGGTTTCAGTTTATCATTCACCCGCAAAGGCGCGAGGCTCCTTGATGCCTGTCAAGGCGCAAGGGCGGCCCCGGTGGCCTTCTGAAGCATCGGGCGGAATGGCCATGCCGGCAGGATGCGGAGAGGCTCGATCCGAGAGAGAAGCGTTGGAGCCGATGGCGGCAGAAGCAAACCAGCAACCGGTTTTCCGGATCGCGGGCCTCGCGAAGGTCTATCGGTCCGGCGATGTCGAGGTTCACGCCCTGCGCGGCGTCGATTTCGAAGCGCGCGCGGGCGAGTTCGTGGTGATCCTCGGGCCTTCGGGCTCCGGCAAATCCACCTTCCTCAACATCATTGGCGGGCTTGATACGCCGACCTCCGGCGAGGCCTGGTTCAAGGATCACGACCTCACGCGCATGAGCGAGCGCGAGCTTACGCTCTACCGTCGTGACCATGTCGGCTTCGTCTTCCAGTTCTACAATCTCGTGCCCAGCCTGACCGCCCGGGAGAATGTGCAGCTCGTGACGGAGATTGCGCGGAACCCGATGCGCCCGGAGGATGCGCTCGGCCTCGTCGATCTTGGCAATCGGCTGGATCATTTCCCCGCCGAGCTCTCCGGCGGAGAGCAGCAGCGTGTCGCCATCGCGCGGGCGATTGCCAAGCGGCCGGATGTGCTGCTCTGCGACGAGCCGACCGGCGCGCTTGATTCCCGCACCGGCATTCGTGTCCTCGAGGCGCTCACGGCCTCGAATGCCGAACTGGGCACGACGACGATCGTCATCACCCATAATGCCGCGATCCAGGACATTGCCGATCGCGTGGTTCGCTTTGCCGATGGCCGGATCGCATCGAGCATCCGCAACGAGCGCCGGCGAGCGGCCTCGGAAGTCAGCTGGTGAAGCGTGTCCGTCCTCGACGCCAAGCTCCTGCGCGATATCCTGAGGCTCTGGCCGCAGGTTCTGGCCATTGCCTTCGTGATGGCTTCCGGGGTTGCGACCCTGGTGCTTGGCGTGGGGACCTATGCCTCCCTGAACGAAACCCGCAATGCCTATTACGAGCGCAACCGCTTTGCCGATATCTTCGCGCAGGTGACGCGCGCGCCGCGCGCCCTGGCGGAGGAGATCGCCGGCATTCCCGGCATTCAGGCTGTCGAACCGCGCATCGAGAAGATCGCCCTGCTCTCCATACCCGGAATGGAGGCCCCGGCTTCCGGGCTCTTTGTCTCGCTGCCCGATCTCGCCGAACAGCGGCTCAATCTGCTCACCATCCGCCAGGGCCGGGAGCCCCAGCCCGGCGCGGATGGGGAAGTGGTCATCAGCGAGCCCTTCGCCCGGGCGCATGGCTTCGGTCCCGGCTCCAGCTTCGAGGCGATCCTGAACGGCCGGAAGCGGTCGCTTCTCGTGGTGGGGGTCGCCCTTTCGCCGGAGTTCATCTACGCCGTCGGCCCCTGGGACCTGATGCCGGATGACAGGCGCTTCGGCATCATCTGGATGCGCGAGCGCGCTTTGGCGGCAGCCTATGATCTCGAGGGCGCCTTTTCGAGCCTGCACCTGAAACTGGGACCCGGTGCCTCGCAGGCGAATGTCATCGAACGGATCGACGCCATGCTCGCCCGCCATGGCGGCCGGGGTGCTTATGGACGCAAGGACCAGACCTCGCATGCCTTCCTCGATGCCGAGCTGCTGCAACTGCGCGCGATGAGCCGCATCACGCCGCCGATCTTCCTGATCGCCGCGGCCCTGCTGGTGAACATGACCCTCGCCCGCCTGATCGCGCTCGAGCGCCAGCAGATCGGCCTGTTGAAGGCGGTTGGATATTCCGGCGCGGCCATTCTTTCGCATTACCTCAAGTTTGTCGCGGTCATTGCGGTGTCCGGCATCCTCATCGGCGCGATTGTCGGAACCTGGCTCGGGCGTGGGGCGGCCCGCCTCTATGCGGATTTCTTCCACTTCCCGTTCCTGATCTTCCGGATGGACCCGCAGACCTACCTGATCGGTGCCGCGGCGGGGCTGGTTTCCGGTCTGGCCGGTGCCGTCCGGGTATTGCTCGAGGCCATGCGGCTTCCTCCGGCAGTGGCGATGTCGCCACCGGAGCCGCCAGCCTATCACCGCATGTTTTCCGGTTTCCGCTTTGCGGTCCGGCTCCCCGGCAGCCTTCGCATGGTGCTTCGGCACCTGCTGCGCTGGCCGTTGCGAACCGCTTCCGCCATCATCGGGATCGCCCTTTCCACCGCGATCCTGACCGGGACGCTGTGGGTTTTCGGGGCAAGCGAATTCATGATCGACGCAACCTTTCAGCGGTCCGAGCGCCAGGATGCGACCATCAGTTTCGCCGAGGAGCAGCCCCGGCGGTCCGTGCAGGATGTCGCGCGGCTGCCCGCGATCCTCGCGGCGGAGCCCTATCGCATCGTGCCTGTCGAATTGCGTCATGGTCCGCTGCATCGGCGCGTCGCGCTTGCCGGCAAGCCGCCCGATGCGCAACTGAGCCGCGTGCTGGATCAGGAGTTCCGGGTTGCCGCGCTCGATGGGCCCGGAATTGCCCTCTCCGATGCCCTGGCCGGCATCCTGCGCGCGAGGCCGGGCGACGTGGTCGAGGTGGAGCTTCTCGAAAGGGATCGTCGCGTGGTTCTCGTGCCCGTCACGACCGTGATCCAGGGCTATCTGGGCCTCACGGCCTTCATGAACCTCGATGCGCTGAACCGGATCATGCGCGAGCCCGATCTCATCAGCGGCGTTCATGTGCGCTATGATGCCGCCGGCCAGTCCGAACTGTTCGAAAGGCTCAAGCACTTGCCCAAGGCGAGCTTCATCGCGCTCCAGCGCGTCTCCCTCCGGCAATTCCGGGACACCCTGGCGCAGAACCTTCTGACCATGGTCACGATCTATGTGAGCCTGGCCGCGACGATCGCCTTTGGCGTGGTCTACAATGTCGCGCGCATCACCCTTTCCGAGCAGGGGCATGAAATGGCGAGCCTGCGTGTGCTGGGCTTCACGCGGGGAGAGGTTTCCGGCCTGCTCATCGGCGAGATCGCGATCATCGTCCTGGTGGCGCAGCCTCTGGGCTGGGCGATCGGCCATGGTTTTGCCGCCGGCATGGCGCTCGGGTTTTCCAGCGAGCTCTATCGCGTGCCGCTGGTGGTGGGGCGTGAAGCCTATGGGTTTGCGAGCCTTGTGGTGATCGCCGCAGCGCTTCTGTCGGCGCTGGTGGTGCGGCGGCGGATCGACCGGCTGGACCTTGTCGCAGTGCTGAAAACGCGGGAGTGAGGCATGGCCCCGAACTGGACACGCGCGCTGCCCGTCGTCGCGATCGGACTGGCTCTCGCGGCGGCGGGCATGTGGGCGCTCTGGCCCCAGCCCGTGCCGGTGGATGTGCATGTCATCTCACGCGGCCCGATGGAGGTGACGGTCGAGGATGAGGGCATCTCGCGCGTGCGGAATGTCTATACGATCTCGGCGCCCCTGCTCGGCAAGGTCCGCCGCTCGCAACTGAGAACCGGGGACGCGGTGATCAGGGACGAGACCATTGTCGCCCGTATCGAGCCGGTCGATCCCTCGCTGCTCGATTTCCGGTCGCTTCAGGTCCAGGAGGCCGCGGTCGAAGCCGCGCGAGCCGCCGTGGAACTGGCGGCTGCCCAGATGCGGCAGGCAAGGGCGCAGCTGGAATTCGCGCGGGCGGAATTGCAGCGCTCGCAGACCCTTCTCGCCCGCCAGGCCGTGACCGAACGGGCGCATCAGCAGGCCCTTCTCGCGGTCGACACGGCGGAAGCCGCGCTCGCAAGCACCTCGGCCACGCTGGATTTGCGCCGCCACGAATTCGACCAGGCGCAGGCCCTGCGGCTTCAGCCCGGGGAGGACGCCCCTGGCCGCACTCCCTGCTGCATCGAGATCCGGGCGCCCGAGAGCGGTCGCGTGCTGCGTCTTGCGGTCGAAAGCGCGCAGGTCGTCCAGCCCGGCCAGTTGCTGCTCGAGATCGGCGATACCGACGATCTGGAGATCGCGGTGGACCTTGTCTCCCGCGATGCGCTGCGGGTGGCGGAAGGCGGGAATGCGCGCATCGAGAACTGGGGCGGAGAGGGTGCGCTGGCAGCCCGTGTGGCCCGGATCGAACCATCCGGCTTCACGAAGGTTTCCGCCCTGGGGATCGAGGAGCAGAGGGTCAGGGTCGTTCTTGATCTGCTCGAGCCGCGGGATCGCTTCCGGCGCCTGGGGCATGGATTTCGTGTGATTGTCCGCATTTCTGTCTGGCATGGGGAAGATGTCGTCTCCATCCCCCTTGGCGCCCTGTTCCGGCACAAGGACCGTTGGGCAACCTATGTGGTGGAGCAAGGGCGCGCCAAGCTTCATCCCCTCGAGATCGGCGAAAGGAACCTGCGCGAGGCGCAGGTTCTCTCCGGCCTCGGCGCAGGCCAGCAAATCGTGCTCCACCCCAGCGATCGGCTCGCGGATGGCGCCCGCATCACGGTGCGCCGATGAAACCGGGATCGTGCCTCCGGGGCCGCTCGTCCGACGGCCGCGATGCGGTGTCGGCCCTGAATTGACATGAATCAGAGTTTTGGTCGCCCGTTCTGGTATCATGTGTGAAAGATCAACGAGGGAAGTCACCATGAGCAATGGCGGAAATCGGAAGCGGGAAGGAGCATCCCCCGAAGCGGTGACGCATCAGGTGACAGCGGCGCTGGAGCAGAATCTCGCCGGGTTGATGGTCATGCCGCAGCGGCTGATGCAGGCCCAGATTGAAATCCTCGCGGAAGGCATGAATTTCATGAGCCGCCGCATGAAGGCGCAGGCCGCGTTCCTCGGTGAACTGGGGCAGGTTACGAGCGTCGCCAATCTCGCCCAGCTTCAGCGGAATCTCGTCCAGAACATCTCTCGCGACTGGACCGAAGAGGCAAATGAAATCAGTGAGATCGCCCACAGGAACCTGAATACCCTGGTTCGGTTGGCACAAGGAAGCACCGGTGTCGGACCGGGGCTTCGTCAGTTCTCGTGAGCGCATCAACGGCCTGTCCGCGCGGCCTTCCGGTTGCCGCGGCGGTTCGGGCAGCAGGGAGGCCGCGGCCATCGCGGATTTTTATCGTGAAGCATCTGGATCTTGTCTTGCAAAAAGGGGCCCTGGTTCTCATCGCGGATGGGGCCAAGGCCATTCTTGCCCGGAATGAGGGCAGCTCCCGCACCCCCAATCTGGGCGTGATCACGACGCTCCACGCCGATCCGAACCCTCCCGACCGGGAGCATGGCGGGGAACGGCCGGGTCGATTTCAGAAAGGCTCCGGCCGCCGTACGGCCGGCGAAATGCCAGACCGTCACGAGATGGCCGAGACTTCCTTTCTGCGGCATGTGGCGCGCGAGTTCAAGCGCGGGGAAAGGGAAATCCCCGGCAAGGGGCTGGTGATCATCGCACCGCCGAAAGCCCTGGCTGTCCTGAGGGATGAGCTGGGGCAGACGGGAAATCACATCCTGGCCGAGATTCCGAAAGACCTCACCAAGCATCCCCTCCCCGAGATCGAGGCCATGCTCGCCACCTGACGGCACGGAGCGATCGCCCGAGGAAATGCACCCATGACCAAGCGAAATCCCAGGATTCGATCCGGTCGGCCCGTCATTCCGCATCCGTCCCCGGAAGCGGCGAAACCGCTGGTCCCGGTTGCGCGGGAACCTGGCCCGGGTGAAGGCACGCTCGATCGCAAGATGCATGCAGCCATCGGCAGGATGGCCGGCGGCTTCTCGCCCATGGGCCTGTTCGAGGCTTGGACGGATTGGGCGGTTCATCTGGCGGTTTCTCCGGGGCGGATGACGTCGCTTGTCGCCAGCGGGATGAAGGAGGCCGCTTACCTGGGGGGCATTCTGGCCTCAGCCGTGAGCAACCGGGGCGTTTGCGAGCCCTGCCTCCGCGCATTGCCCCATGACAGGCGTTTCAGGGATGAGCGCTGGAGCCAATGGCCATTCGCTTTCCATGCCTCCAGTCTCCTGGCGTGGGAGCGCTGGTGGGATGAAGCGACGCGCGGCATCCATGGCGTCACGTCGCATCACCTTACGCTGCTCAATTTCGTCGGAAGGCAGTTTCTGGACACGCTTTCGCCGTCCAATTTCCCCTGGAGCAATCCTGAAGTGCTGGATGCGACGATCAAGACACGGGGAGCCAACCTCCTGCAGGGGGCGGGCCTCGCGCTGGATGATGCGGTCCGCGCGCTGCACAACCAGCGGCCCGGCGAGGCCCAGGGATACCGCCCGGGCGAGAGCGTGGCACTGACTCCGGGGCGCGTCGTCTTTCGCAACCGGCTGGTGGAAATCATCCAGTATGCGCCTTCGACGCCGACCACCCACCGCGAGCCGGTTGTCATCGTGCCTGCCTGGATCATGAAATATTACATTCTCGATCTGTCGCCGGAAAACTCCCTGGTCAGGCATCTTGTCGATGCAGGTTTCACGGTTTTCATGATCTCGTGGAAAAATCCGGGGCCGGATGATCGCGATCTGGGTTTCGACCATTACCGGCAGCTCGGGGCGATGGCCGCGATCGACGCGGCGACGGCGGTGACGGGCGCCAGCAAGGTCCATGCCGTGGGCTATTGCATCGGCGGCACGTTGCTCGCGGTCGCCGCGGCGGCGATGGCGCGCGACGGCGATGATCGCCTCAAGACCCTGACGCTCCTGGCCGCCCAGACCGATTTCCGGGAGGCCGGCGAGTTGCGGACCTTCGTCGACGAAAGCCAGCTCGCGATCCTGGATGACATGATGGCCGAGAAAGGGGTGCTGGAAGCCTCGCAGATGGCCGGAACGTTTCACCTCCTCCGATCCAATGATCTGATCTGGTCCAGGATGATCCGGCGGTATCTGCTGGGCGTCGCGGAACCGCTCGACGATCTGGCGGCGTGGTCAACGGACGCAACGCGGATGCCTTTCCGCATGCATCAGGAATACCTGCGATCCTTCTACCTCGACAACGATCTTGCCGAAGGACGGATCGAGGCAGGCGGTCGCACGATCGACCTTCAGGATGTGGATACGCCGCTCTTCGCGGTCGGAACGGAGGGAGATTTCGTTGCTCCCTGGAAATCGGTTTTCAAGGTCCACCGGTTGACGAGCTCGGATGTCACGTTTGTCCTCGCGAGCCGGGGACATAATCACGGCATCATTGCCCCGCCGCTTTCGGCCGATCGGCATTATCGGCTGGCGACCGTCGAGCACCTCAAATTGCATGTCGAGCCCGAGGAATGGCTCGCCAGGGCCGAATGTGTTGCGGGCTCGTGGTGGCCGGCATGGTTCAAATGGCTGGAAGCGAAATCCGGCGGAAGGACGGAGCCTCCACCGCTCGGACGCCCGTCAGCCGGCTATCCCGCGATCCTTGACGCACCGGGATCGTATGTGCGGGGCTAGCCCATGGCATGGGTCGTCATGGCAGGATCGCGATGGATGCAATGGCGGGAAAAAGGCGAAAAGC
The DNA here is from genome assembly GCF_046092605.1 of Rhabdaerophilum sp. Classification (NCBI taxonomy): domain Bacteria; kingdom Pseudomonadati; phylum Pseudomonadota; class Alphaproteobacteria; order Hyphomicrobiales; family Rhabdaerophilaceae; genus Rhabdaerophilum; species Rhabdaerophilum sp. The sequence goes on from NZ_JBJTDY010000008.1 coordinate 39,013, forward strand.
GAACCGTCTTCGTCATTCACCGGGCCATCTGCCTCGATCGGGCCATTTTCTGCATCCATCAGACAGGCGGGGGCGGGTCGCGAGGCCATGCTTCATCTGGGCGCGCCGTGTTTTTTCGACGGTGCCACCCTTGATACAGATCATGGCCCGGTAACGGGTTGTCTCGCACCGTTATCCGGTCAACGCGGGAGGTTGAATGATGACTGCGCAAAAGCGCTCTCTGTCTTCCATCAGTTGTATTCTCCAGGTTTCGGAGGAGGCCCAATCGGCAGCCTTGCCGCTTGCAGCCGGGCTCGCGGAAGTGGCCGGAGCCTATCTGGGCGTGACGGTGATCGCGCCGAAGGCCCATGTCCCCTTCTCGCTGATGGGATCTTCCTATGTCGCGCCGATGATCACCGACATCAACAAGCGCACCTTGTCCGTCGCGGAGACTGTCGCCGCCGAGGCCAACCAGAAGATCAAGGCTCAGGGGCTGGCCGGGCATGTCGTCGTCGATCAGGCGCTGGTGGATGAAGCCGCCGCCCGGGCGGTTCGCAGCGCGCGCGCCAGCGATCTGATCGTGGTGGATCAGCCGAACGCGACGCTCGATCTCAAGGGGCTCGTCCTCGAGGAGGCCTTGTTCCGCTCGGGCCATCCCGTGCTCGTGGCATCGCCCAAATGCAAGCCGGCGACGAGCTTCGAGCGGATCATGATCGCGTGGGACGGGTCCCAGCACGCGGCTCGCGCGGTTTCGGATGCGGTCGGCCTGTTCCCCGGCATCACCCATGCCGATATCGTGATCGTGCTCGGCGAGAAGCCGCTGGACAAGATCCTTCCGGGTGCCGAACTGGCGCATCATCTCGCGCGCAAGGGCATCGAGACGCGTATCGTCGAGGCCCAAGCGGGCGGTCAGCCGGTCGGCCGCGTGCTCGATCAGCATGCCGCGAATACCGGGGCGGATCTCATCGTGATGGGCGGTTTCGGTCATTCCCGCCTGCGGGAATTCCTGTTCGGCGGCGTCACCGTCGATCTCACGCAATCCGCCTGCCGGCCGCTCCTGATGGCGTATTGAAGATCTGGCTTGCTGAAGGCCTGGCGGAGCGAGGAGCCGGAAGCCTCCGGGCCGGGCTGGCTCGCGCCGCCTTGCCCGGAACGCCGATCAGCCCGAAAGAAGGCGCCACGCGGCCGCCTTTCTTGCGGGCTGGAGCAGGGTTCAACCCTTCCGCCAGATCGTGCCGGCCAGCATCAGCAGCCAGGCGAGGCCGAGCGGCGGCAGGGCAGCGCTGAGAAGGCCCAGTTCGGGCGCGAGCGTGCGCAGGCTGTTGAGCACGAAGCCGATGCCCAGCGCGAGGCTCGCGAGGCCGTTCAGCCGCCAGCCCATGCGCGAGAGGCTCACGCCCAGCAGCACCAGCCAGAAGCCGGAGAAGAGCTGCACGCCGAGCAATTCGCCCACGCTGCCGGCATAGCCGTTCAGCGCCGTGTAGTTCACCTCGAGAATCAGCCGCAAAGCGGGGTCGGTCGTGCCGGCATGGAGGCTCGCGAGGGCCGGCATGGCGATGAGCCAGCGCACGATGCCCAGCGTCTTCAGCACTGCGGCCGCGATGCCGAATGCGGCCATCGCATCCACCAGGAGCCCGCCCACGCCATGGGCCAGCGCATGGCGCCGGAGCGCGATGACGAAGGGCACCATGGCCACGGCCGTGAGCAGATAGCCCCAATAGCCCACCTGCAGCGCCATGGCGTTGCGGGCGATGAGCGGCAGCGCCTCCGCGGCCGGGAGGCGCAGGCTCGCCGGCCAGCCGATCGCCTGCCCGAGCACCGTGATCGGCACGAGGAACAGCACGATCTGCGAGAGCGCGAGGAGGATGAGCGCGGATTTTTAAGCGCGCGAGATTGGTGCTGCCAGGGATGCGATGGACAGGGATGCGATGGACATGGGCAGGGTCCTTTCGGGAGGGTTCAGGGGGCGGAGGCGAGCGCGGCTCTCACCGCGTCATCGAGGGGGGTATGCGGCTCCTCGCCGATGAGGCGGCGGAGCTGGCCGTTCTCGAGCGTGAGGCTGGTTTTCCACAGCCAGCGCATTTCCAGCGCCTCGCGCAGGAAGGGCACGAAGGGCGCGCCGAGCCAGAGCATGAACCACGGGAAGGGCCGGATGGGTAAGTTCTTCCGGCCGATCGCCCGGGCCACGGCCTCGGCCATGTCGCGGCCGGTCATGTCGGCATGGCCGGCGAAATGCGCGAGCGTGAAGGTGGGCAGGGTGTGCCGTCGCTCCACCAGCCGCGCGAAGGCTTCGGCGAGGTCGGGCACATAGGCCCAGGCATGGGCGATGCCCGGCGGAGTCAGGGTGCGGATCACCTTTGCGGAAAACCCGCCTTTCGCCATGGCCTGCGCGAACCAGGAATTCGTGATGCCCGGTCCGAAGAAATCGCCGGCGCGCAGGGCGATCACGGGGATGCCATGCTCCTTCGCGGCCTGTTCGAGCATCTGCTCCATCTCCAGGCGCACCTGCCCCTTTCGCGATTGCGGCTCGCGCGCGGCGTTCTCATCCAACCGGGGCGGGGATGCGCTCGAAAAGACATAGACATTCGCGGGGAAGAGAATGGTCGCGCCCGATTCCTTCGCCGCGGCGATCGTATGGGCCAGCATCGGCAGGCCATCCTCGCGCCAGCGCTGATAGTCCGGCGGATTGACGCCATGCAGGATCAGCGTCGCGCCTTCCGCCGCTTGCCGCACGCAAGCCGCATCGAGCGCATCGCCCATCTGCCATTCCACGGGGTAAGGCAGGAGAGGACGATGATCGGCGGGGCGGCGGCTCAATGCGCGGATCGTCCAGCCCCGCTGCGCGAGCGTGACCGCGATGGCCCGCCCGAGGCCCCCGGTGATGCCGAGGATGAGCGCCACGGGCGGCGAGGGAAGCGGGGGTGAAACGGGATCGGTGGGCGACATGAGTCTTCTCCTGGGTAATCTCCTGGGTATTCTTCCGGGAAATCTTCTGACATGCCGGAAAAGATACCGCGGCCGGAATCAAACGAAAATTGTCAGAGTCTGTCGATCAGATATAAGAAAATTGATGATCGGGTTGACGGATCGGACCCTGCTGCGCTCCTTCCCCGCCGTGCTGCGGCGCGGCTCGCTCTCGGCGGTGGCGCGCGCCGAGCCCGATCCGCGCCCTTTTCGATGGCCTTGCCGATGGCCTGTCCCGCTGGATCGAGGCCAGCGCCGGCCCCGATGGTGATCGCTAGAGCATCCGCCCGCCAAGTGGATACCGGTTGGCGGAAAAAGCGGGTGCGAGAACAAGAAGAGTGAGCGCCAGATCTGATTCAATCAGATCGGTTTGCGCTCTAGAGCATTTTCCGACCCGGTGGATACCGGTTGGCCGAAGAAAATGCAATCAAACAATGAGGAATGCGAGCGGGCGGCCTCTTTCCATCCGCTCGGACTCCGCTCCAGCCCGTCCTCTTTCTCCGGTTGACGTGTTTCGAGAACGCTGCCAACATTCGATCGCGTCCTGGACAGACCCGTAACGATGAATGCAGCCGGCTCTCGCGGTCGAGGAGGGAGCATGAGAGCGACGACCCTTCTCGGTATTCTGGGGGTCGCGGCGGTGGGCGGCACCCTGGGCTATCTGCAATGGGCGGCGCTCGCCAAGGCGCGCGTGCCCGAAGGCCTTGCGCGCGCCAATGGACGCATCGAGGTCGAACGGGTCGATGTTTCGACCAAGATCCCCGGCCGCATCGCCGAAATCCGTGTGCGCGAGGGCGATTTCGTGCCGGCGGGAAGCCTCGTCGTGCGGCTCGACGCCACTGAGCTCAGCGCCCAGCACGCCGCAGCGAAAGCGGCAGTGCTGCGTGCGGAGCAGGGCATTTTGCGGGCCGAAGCGGAGGTTGCCAGCCAGGAGGCGAGCCTCACCCTCGCCGAGATCGAAATGAAGCGGGCGGAGGAATTGCTCCAGCGCGCCGTCGCTCCCAGTTCGACCGTCGACCAGCGCCGGGCACAGCGCGACGTGGCGAAGGCGGCCGTGCAGGGGGCGCGGGCGGCGGTGGGTGACGCGCGAGCCGCGCTCGCGGTGGCGAAGGCGCAGGTGGCGCAGATCGAAGCGCAGCTCAGCGAGACCGAGATCGCCGCGCCTGTTGCCGGCCGCGTCGAATACAAGCTCTCACAGCCCGGCGCTGTGCTCGGCTCGGGCGGGCGGATCGTCACCTTGCTCGACCTCTCGGATGTCTTCATGACGATCTTCCTGCCGACACGGGATGTCGGACGCATCGGCCTCGGCGATGAAGCGCGGATCGTGCTCGATGCCGCGCCCGAATTCACCATCCCGGCGCGCGTTTCCTTCATCGCGGCGGAGGCGCAGTTCACGCCGAAATTCGTCGAGACCACCAGCGAGCGCGACAAGCTGATGTATCGGGTCAAGCTCGCCATTGATCCGAAGCTGCTCGAGACCTATCGTGATTATGTGAAGGCCGGGCTCACCGGTAACGGTTATGTGCGCGTGCAGCCTGAGGCCGCCTGGCCCGATCGCCTGAAGCCCCGGCTGCCGGATGCCCGCTGAGGCGAGCGCGACCCGGGGGATGGCCGCGGCGGGGGTGGCCGTCAGCGTCGAGGCGGTCTCGCATCGCTACGGCGCGAAGACCGTGCTCGCCGAGGCGAGCGTGACTTTTCCCTCGGGGTCGATGACGGCCCTGGTCGGGCCGGACGGGGCCGGGAAGTCGACGCTTCTGTCGCTGATCGCCGGCTCGCGCCGCCTGGTCAGCGGCGAAATCCGCGTGCTGGGGGCGGATATGCGCCAGGCGCAGGCGCGGGATGGCATCGCCCCGCGCATCGCCTTCATGCCGCAGGGACTCGGCAAGAACCTCTACCCGACGCTTTCGGTGGTCGAGAATATCGATTTCTTCGGTCGACTCTTCGCCCAGAGTGCCACGGAGCGCCGGGCTCGGATCGAGCGGCTGCTCGCCGCCACCGGGCTTGCGCCCTTCCCCCATCGGCCCGCAGGCAAGCTTTCGGGTGGCATGAAGCAGAAACTCTCGCTCTGCTGCGCTCTGGTCCACGAACCCGATCTGCTGATCCTCGATGAGCCGACGACCGGCGTCGACCCCCTGTCCAGGCGGCAATTCTGGGCACTGATCGATGCCCTGCGCGCCGAAAGGCCGGAAATGACCGTGATCGTCGCCACCGCCTACATGGAGGAGGCGGCGCGGTTCGAGCGGCTGGTGGCGATGGACGAGGGGCGCATTCTGGCGGCCGATACCACGGCGGCCATTCTGGCGAGGAGCGGCACGGCCCATCTCGAACAGGCGTTCGTTGCGCTGCAGCGGCCCGAGCGGCGCGGTTCGACCGAGCCGCTTGTCATCCCGCCGCGCCAGGAGGATGGCGGCCCGCCGGCGATCATGGCTGAGGATCTGACCCAACGCTTCGGCGATTTCGTAGCGGTCGACCACGTTTCTTTCCGCATCGAGAGGGGCGAGATTTTCGGCTTCCTTGGTTCGAATGGCTGCGGCAAATCGACGACGATGAAGATGCTGACGGGCCTGCTTCCGGCCACCTCGGGGCGCGCCGAAATGTTCGGCAAGCCCGTCGATGCGCGCGATATCGAGACCCGGCGGCGGATCGGCTATATGTCGCAGGGCTTTTCGCTCTATGAAGAACTGAACGTGGTCGAGAATCTGCGGCTGCACGCCCGACTCTATGGCCTGAAGCCGGACGAGGCATCGGCCCGCATCGCCACGACCCTGGGGCGCTTCGACCTGTCAGATGTGGCGGAGGCCCGCCCGAACAGCCTGCCGCTCGGCATCCGCCAGCGCCTGCAGCTCGCGACGGCCTGCCTGCACCGTCCGGAAGTGCTGATTCTGGACGAGCCGACCTCGGGGGTCGACCCTGCCGCGCGCGAGTTGTTCTGGCGCCTGATTGTCGATCTTTCCCGGCAAGAGGGTGTGACGGTTTTCGTCACCACGCATTTCATGAACGAGGCGGAGCGCTGCGACCGCATTTCGCTGATGCATGCCGGGCGGGTGCTGGCCGTCGGCACGCCCGAAAAGCTGGCGGCGGAGCGGGGCGGGGGCTCGCTGGAGGAGGCCTTCATTGCCTGTCTGCAGGCGGCGGATGGCACGCCGGCAGCCCCCGCCGCCAAACCCGCCTTCGCCGAGGCCGCATCGCCGCCACGCTCGCCGCCACGCTCGCCGCCACGCTCGCCGCCCGCGCGAAGCCTGCTCGCGCGAAGCCCGCTCGCGGCGTCCTTCGGGCGCATCCTGGCCTTTGCCCGGCGCGAGACGATCGAATTGCTGCGCGATCCGGTGCGGCTCGCCTTCGGCCTGCTCGGGCCGCTGTTCCTTCTGATCACGCTGGGTTACGGCATCTCCTTCGATGTCGAGCGGATCGCCTTCGCTGTTCTGGACCGCGATCGCAGCGTCGAGAGCGCCACGCTGACGCAGGCCTTTGAAAGCTCGCGCTATTTCCGGGCGGCAGAGCCTCTGGGGGGTGATCGCGAGGCGGAGGCGCGGCTCGGGGCCGGTCGGCTGGGGCTGGCGATCGACATCCCGCCCGGCTTCGGCCACGATCTTCGCCAGGGTCGCGCGCCCGAACTGGGGATTTTCATCGACGGCGCCGTGACCTTCAGCGCCGAGACTGCCCGTGGCTATGCGAGCGGCGTGATCGGCACTTTCCTTCGCCGCCTCGCCCGGCAGGAAGGCCCGCCGCTGCCTGAGCCGATCATCGATGTCGTGCCGCGCTTCCGCTATAATCAGAGCTTCCGCTCGGTGGTCGCCATCGCGCCGGGCGTGATCATGATGCTGCTGGCGATGATCCCGGCGATGATGACGGCGCTTGGTGTGGTGCGCGAGCGCGAGATCGGCTCGATCATCAACCTTTCGGTCTCGCCGGCATCGGTGGGGGAATTTCTGCTCGGCAAGCAGATCCCCTATCTTTTTCTCGGCTGTGTCAGCGCCATGATGCTGGTCACGCTGATGGTCGGGCAATTCGGGGTGCCGATCCAGGGCTCGCTGTCGGCTTTCGCGCTGGGCGCGCTGCTCTATGTCTTCGCGATGACGGCCTTCGGGCTCTTGATCTCGGCCTTTGTGCGCAGCCAGGTCGCCGCCATCTTCGCCAGCGCCATCATCACCACCACGCTCGCGCTGAATTTCTCCGGCTATCTCTACCCGCTTTCCGCGCTGACCGAGTCCGGCCGGATGATGGCCCATGCCTTCCCGGCGGCCTGGTTTCAGACGATCAGCCTCGGGACGATCACGAAGGGTCTGGGCTTTTCCGCCTTCACCTTGCCCTATCTGATGCTCTGCGCCTTCGGCCTTCTTTTCCTGGCGGCAGCCGGGCTTTTTCTTCGCAAGCAGGAACGCTGATCCGATGCGCCGCTCGCTGATCGCCATCTGGGCTCTCGGCCTCAAGGAACTGGCGAGCCTTCGGCGGGATATCGTGCTCGTGCTGCTGATCGTCTGGGCCCTCAGCGGCTCGGTCTATTCGGTGGCGACCGGCCTCAATATGGATGTGGTGAATGCCGCGGTCGGCATCGTCGATGCCGACCGCTCGGCCTTGTCGTACCGGCTGCGCGATGCCCTGCAGCCGCCTCTGTTCCAACCGCCCGCAGACCTGGCGGCGGAAGAGGTTCAGGCCGCCTTCGATACCGGCCGCTTCACTTTCATCATCGAGATTCCGCCAGGTTTCGAGGCCGACCTGCTGAGGGGGCGCAGGCCGCAGATCCAGCTCAGTGTCGATGCGACCGCGATGAACATCGCCGGGATCGGCACCATGGATATCCAGGTAATCATCCAACAGGAGGTGGCAGCCTATCTGGCGGCGCGTGGGGTAACCCTGGCGGGCGAGAGGGTCAGCGCCGTGGCGCGCGTGATGTTCAACCCCAATCTCGAAGGCGTCCGCACGCTCGCGATCATGGAGATCCTGCAGAACATCACGGTTCTCGCCATCATCCTCGTTGGCGCGGCGGTGATCCGCGAGCGCGAGCATGGCACCATCGAGCATCTGCTGGTGATGCCGGTCCGGCCCACGGATATCGTGCTGGCCAAGATCTGGGCGAACGGGTTTGTGATCCTCCTGGCCGTCTGGCTGTCGCTCGAGGTGGTGATCCGCCGGTTGCTCGCGGTGCCGGTGGAGGGGTCGGTGGCGCTCTTTCTTCTGGGCACGGCGATCTACCTCTTCGCGGCGACTTCGCTTGGCATCCTGCTGGCGACGATCGCGCGTTCGATGCCGCAATTCGGATTGCTCGCCATTCCGCTCTTCATCGCGCTGAACCTCCTCTCGGGCGCGACGACTCCCTTGGACAGCATGCCCGAGGCGCTTGTGCGGATCATGCAGTTCTCGCCCACCACGCAGTTCATCGCCGCTTCCCAGGCCATTCTCTATCGTGCGGCCGGGCTCGAGGCCGTCATCGGCCAGTTCCTGGCCGTCGCGGCGACAGGAGGGCTCTTTCTGGCGCTGGCTCTGGCGCGCTTCCGCGCGATGCTGACAGCGCAAGGGTAGAGGCCCGGTCCTGTTTCCGGCCTGTTGACGCGGCTTGATGACCGCCGGCCCCGATGGTGATCGCTCGAGCATCCGCCCGCCAAGTGGATACCGGTTGGCGGAAAGAGCGGATGCGAAAACAAGAAGAGTGAGCGCCAGATCTGATTCAATCAGATCGGTTTGCGCTCTGGCGCATCCGCCCGCCAAGTGGATACCGGTTGGCGGAAAGAGCGGATGCGAAAACCAGAAGAAAGAGCGCCAGATCGGATTCTGTCAGATCGGTTTGCGCTCTAAACCTTCCTCGCCCGCATCCGCGCGTGAAGATCGCGCAGGAAGGGGATGGTCTCGAACTGGTCGGGCTGCACGGAATCCCAATCCACCCCCGCCGGGCGCGGGGCCTCGTTGCCGGTGCGGATGAGCTCGCTTTCGGTCGCGATGAAATCGAGCGGGCTGTCATGCGCCTGCATCACCACGCGCGGCTCGGCGACGAGCTGGCTCGAATGGATGGTCGTGGCCATGGGCGTGCCGGGGCGGATGATGCCCAATTCGCGGAAGATGCCGGTTTCAAGGTCCGCGAAGCCCGCGCCCTTCCCCGTCCGCCCGCCCGGGCGCGTGACCGCGACCGACCCGACCACGCAGAAATCGAGCGGCTCCACCGCCTCGAAATCGATGCGCTCGCCATGCATCATGTAGCCTTCGGAGGTGGCCGCGAGCTCGAAGCTCACGCCCTTCTCGCGCAGCCTTGCAGGGTCGATCCGCAGATACGGAAAACCTTCCGTGAGATAGGGCACGGGGGCGTAGAGCACCTTGCCATCGAGCAGCGCGCGCAGCCGCACGGGGATCTGCGGCGGATCGGGGTTGCATTTCACCGTCCGCGCGGCCTGCCATTCCGGCGTCTGGGCGAGACGCCAGGCCGCGAGATCCGCGCCGACGAAATTCGGGATGACGCTCCAGACCGGGCCGATGCCGAACCCGCTCCGCTCCAGCCCCTGCCACACCTCTTCGCGCACATGATCCTTGGTTTCGTTGCGCCCCGCCCAGCGGCCCTTGCGATCATCCGTCATGCGAGGGCCGCCTCCAAATCCGCGAGTTTCGCCGTCCAGCCAACGATGCCGCCCTGCGCCGGGATCATCTCGAGAGTCGCGGCCTTGAAGGCGGGAAAATAGCTCTCGGTCGCCTCCTCGATCAGCAGGCATTCATAGCCCCGATCATTGGCCTCGCGCATCGAGGTCTGCACGCAGACCTCGGTTGTCACGCCCGCGAAGACGAGATGCGAGATGCCCCGCGCTTCGAGCATGGCCTGCAGATCCGTGCGGTGGAAGGCGCCCTTCCCCGGCTTGGCGATCTCGATTTCGCCCGCAACCGGCGCGCATTCCGGCAGGATGGCGTTGCCCGCCTCGCCCCGCACGAGAATGCGACCCATCGGGCCCCGCTCGCCGATCCTCAGGCCGGGCGCGCCGCGCGAGAGCTTCGCCGGCGGGCAATCCGAAAGGTCGGGCCGGTGCGATTCCCGGGTATGGATCACCGGCCAGCCCCTCGCGCGGAACAGGGCGAGCAGCCGCGCGACCGGCGCGATCGCCGGGCGCAGGGTCGAGACGTCGTTGCCGAGCGCCTCGCCGAAGCCGCCGGGTTCGAGGAAATCCCGCTGCATGTCGATCACGATCAACGCGGTGCGTGCCGGCGGCAGGGTGAACGGGCCGGGCCGGGCTGGAACGGTGATCGCGTCCATCAATGCCCTCCCCCGGCCATATGCGCGCCGATGGTGGCGCGGTCGGTCTTCCCGATCTCCTCGACATAGGTGATCTGCCCGCCGGACATCACCGCCACGCGATCCGAGAGCGAGAGGATTTCGTCGAGATCCTCCGAGACGAGCAGAACCGCGGCACCCCGGTTGCGCTGATCCATGATCTGCGCGCGGATTTCCGCGGCTGAGGCGAAATCGAGCCCGAAGCAGGGATTTGCCACGATCAGCACCTCGACATCGCCCGAGAGTTCCCGCGCGAGCACGCTGCGCTGGACGTTGCCGCCCGAGAGCGCCGCGATGGGCGCATCGGGGGAAGGCGTCTTCACGCGGTATTTCGCGATCAGTTCTTCCGCCTGCTTGCGCATCGGCGCGGGCGAAAGCCACCATTTCAGCGACGCGATGGGCGGGCGATCAAACGAGCGGAAGGCCATGTTCTCCGCCACCGACATTTTCGGCACCGTGGCGTTCTTCAGCGGCTCCTCCGGCAGCCCGAACACCTTCAGCCGCGCCATGCCCGCGCGGTTCGGCAGGTAATCCTCCCCGTGGATGGCGAGCTGGCCCAGCCGCATGGGGCGCTGGCCGGAGAGCACCTCCACCAGCGCGCTCTGGCCATTGCCCGAAACGCCGGCGATGCCCACGATCTCGCCGGCGCGGATCTTCAGGTTGATCGCCTCGATGGCCGGGCGGCCGTCATCGGCATCCGCGAAAACCCCGGCAATGTCGAGCGCCACGGGCTTTTTCTCATGCGCCACGCGGTCGGCGCGCTCGCGGATGGGCGTGTCGCCGATCATCATCGCGGCCATGCTCTCCAAGGGGGTGTCCTTCACCACGCCCCGGCCGGCGAAGGCGCCCTTGCGCAGAACCGTCAGATCATCGGCGAAGGCCGTGACCTCGCGGAACTTGTGGGTGATCATCAGCACGGTCACCTCGCCGCGCCGGGTCATGTCGCGCAGCAGGCCGAGCACCTCGTCCGCCTCGCCCGGCGTCAGCACGGAGGTCGGCTCGTCGAGGATGATGAATCGCTGGTCGAGATAGAGCTGCTTCAGGATTTCGAGCTTCTGCTTCTCGCCCGCCGAGAGCAGCGAGACCGGCCGGTCGAGCGGCGCGCGGAACGGCATGCGATCGAGAAAGGCTTCGAGCGCGCGATTCTCTTCCGCCCAGTGGATGATGGTCCGGCCATGCGGGCGCGAGACAACGAGGTTTTCCGCGCCCGTGAGCGACGGCACCAGCGTGAAATGCTGGTAGACCATGCCTATCCCTGCTTCCGCCGCTTCCTTCGGGTTGCGGATGGCGCGTTCCCTGCCATCCACCAGCACCTGCCCGGAATCGGGCTGGTAGAACCCCATGATGCATTTGACGAGCGTGGATTTGCCCGCGCCATTCTCGCCGAGCAGCGCATGGAAGGAGCCCGCCGGCACCTTCAGCGACACATCATCCAGCGCCACCAGCGCGCCGAACACCTTGCGCATGGCGATGGCTTCGAGGCCGATGGCGCGGCGGGCGGGCTCGGCGATCATGGCAGGCCCGCGATCAGCATGGCGGAATTCGCGACCGCGCCGAACACGCCGCCCTGCATCGTCACCATCTTGATGGCGGCCTCGTGGTTGCCCTTGTCGGTCGCGCCGCAGCAATCTTCCAGAAGCAGGCATTCGAAGCCGCGATCATTCGCCTCGCGCATGGTCGTGTGCACGCAGACATCGGTGGTGATGCCGGCAAGGATGATGTTCTGGATGCCGCTCTGGCGCAGGATCATTTCAAGGTCGGTCGCGCAGAACGAGCCCTTGCCGGGTTTGTCGATGATGGTCTCGCCCGGCAGCGGCGCCAGTTCCTCGATGATCTCCCAGCCCGGTTCGCCGCGCACGAGGATCTTTCCGCACGGGCCGGGATCGCCGATGCCTGCGCCGATGCGCTGCGAGCGCCAGCGCTTGTTTGCCGGCAAATCGGAAAGATCGGGCCGGTGCCCCTCGCGGGTATGGATGATCCGGTAGCCCCTGGCGCGCATGGCTTCGAGCACGCGGCGGATGGGCGCGATGGGCGCACGGGTGAGCGAAAGATCATAGCCCATGGCATCGACATAGCCGCCCTTGCCGCAGAAATCGGTCTGCATGTCGATCACGATCAGCGCGGTGTTCGCGGGGCCGAAGGCGCCGTCATACGGCCAGGGATAGGGGTTGGCGGGAATCGTGGGCATGGCGTCTGTCCTCACCGCGTGAGTGCCAGTTCGCCCGGCGCATCCCGCAGCGCCTTTTTCGAGCCGGCCGAGCCGATCATCAGGAAAAGCGTGAGGATGTAGGGAGCGGCGTTGAAGAAATAATAGCCCTGCGTGATGCCGATGGCCTGCAAGGAGGGGCCGAGCGCCCCCGCCGCGCCGAAGAGCATCGCGGCGTAAAGGCAGCGGATGGGGTCCCAGCGCGCGAAGATCACCAGGGCCACGGCCATCAGCCCCTGCCCGGAGGAGAGGCCCTCGTTCCAGCTTCCGGGGTAGTAGAGCGAGAGGAACGCCCCGCCGATGCCCGCGAGGAAGCCGCCGGCGGCGGTCGCCATCAGGCGGATCAGCATCACCGGATGGCCGAGCGCGCGCGCGGCCGCCTCGCTGTCGCCCGTGACGCGCAGGATGAGGCCGGGCCGCGTATTCCTCAGCGCCCAGGCGAGGAAGAACGCGAGCGCGATGCCGATGAGGAAGAGCGGGTTGATCTGCAAGGCCTGCTCGATCTGCGGGTTGCTGCTCCAGAAACCGAGCGGAATCGAGGACAGGCGCGGCGCGGTGGGCTGGATATAGGCCTTGCCGAGAAAGAACGCGATGCCGAGGCCGAAGAGCATCAGCGCGATGCCCACGGCGATGTCGTTCACCTTCGGCAGCCGGCAGATCAGCGCATGCAGCGTGCCCATCATCATCCCCGCCAAGCCCGCCACGAGCAGGCCCAGCCAGGGCGAGCCCGTATGGTAGGAGATCGCATAGCCGCTCATCGCGCCGAGCACGAGCGTGCCTTCGAGGCCGAGATTGATGCGGCCCGAACGCTCCGTCAGCATCTCGCCGAGCGCCACGAACAGGAAGGGCGTCGAGACGCGGATCGCGCCGCCGACCATCGCCGCGAGAACCGTCACGAGGGCCGCCGAGCCATCCATCAGGTGCGCTCCATCCGGGCCGCGGGGTTGAAGAGGCGGAAGCGGCCATAGAGCGTTTCGCTCGCGAGCAGCACGAGGAAGGTCATGCCCTGCAGAAGCAGCACGCTCGCATCCGGCAGGCCCATGCGGCGCTGGATGATGCCGCCCGCCGCCGCGATGCCGCCGAACAATATCGCCACCGGAATGATCGCCAGCGGGTTATGCCGCGCGAGAAACGCCACGAGAATGCCCGTGAAGCCATAGCCGGCGGCAAGCGAGGCATTCGCCTTGCCATGCACCGCGGCCACCTCGAAATAGCCCGCGAGGCCCGCGCAGAGGCCGGCGATCATCGAGGCGCTGACGATCAGTTTTCCCACCGGCAGGCCCTGCGCCAGAGCCGCGCGCGCGTTGCCCCCGGCGATGCGGCAGGCAAAGCCGTAGGTCGTGCGCTGCATCAGCACGTAAAGCAGGATGCAGGCGAGCACCGCCACCGCGAGGCCCCAATGCACATCGATGCCCGGCATCTTGCCGATCATCGCCTCGCTGCCGATCGCCTTGGTCGAGGGCTTGTTCGGGTCGGCGGGATCGCGCAGCGCGCCTTCCACGAAGAAATTCATGATCGCGATGGCGATATAGGAAAGCAGCAGGCTCGAGATCGTCTCGTTCACGCCGCGATGATGGCGCAGGCCGCCCGCGATCCCGATCCAGATCGCACCGATGGCCATCGCGGCGATCAGCATCAGCGCATGCATCAGCACCGCGTTCGTGGTGCCGATCAGCGGCACGGCGATGGCGGCCGCCGCGAAGCCGCCGAGGACGAGCGCCCCCTCCCCGCCGATCATCGTGAGGCCGAGCCGCGCGGGGATCGCCACCGCCAAAGCCATCAGCATCAGCGGGGCGGCGCGCAGCAGCGTGTTCGACCACGAGAACGGCGTGCCGAACCCGCCGAGCCAGATGAGGCTGTAGAACTGGACCGGCGACTTCCCGAGGATCAGCAGGAAGATCGAGAACAAGCCGGCCGAAATCACCAGCGCCAGCAGCGGTATCGCCACGGCCTCCGCCCCGCCGAGCCAGCGCGCGGGTCGTTCGCGGCCCGGTTGGCGCGCGATTTCGGAGCCGACGGGGATGGAAACGGGCTGGTGCATGGCGATAGACCCCGGAACGGGCGCGGTCCTGCGCCCCGCTCAGGTGATCGAGCCGACCACGCCTTCCGCGAGGAAGTTCATGCCGTCGAGCACGCGATCGAAATTGTCGTAGCTCGCATTGGGCAGCACCACATTGCCCTTGTTGTCCTTCACCGGCCCCTTGATGATCGGCTTGTTGGCCTTGAGATCGGCGATCGCCGCCTCGGCTGCCTTGCGCGCCGGCTCCTCGGCGCCGGCCCCGAAGGCGGTATTGCGCACCATGTCCTTGTCATAGCCGCCGAACACCATGTTCGGCACCGGCTGGCCCTTGGCGATCGCGTCGGCGAAGATCCTGTAGATCGTCTCCCACTTGTATTCCGCGCCGGTGATGAAGCCCTTCGGCGCCAGCGGCGCCTGGCTCGCATTATGGCCCAGAGACTTGATGCCCCGGCGCTCGGCGGTCTCGATCACGACCTTCGGGCTGTCGACATGGCAGGTGAGGATGTCGCAGCCCGCCCCGATCAGCGCATTCGCGGCTTCCGCCTCGCGCACGGGCAGGGCCCAATCCCCGGTGAAGATCACCTGCAGCGTGGCGTTCGGGTTCACCGAGCGCGCGCCCCAGAGCACGGAATTGATGTTGCGCAGCACGCTGGAAATGGGCTTCGCGGCCACGAAGCCGATTCTGTTCGTCCGGGTGGAGAGGCCCGCCGCGACACCGTTCACGTAATGCGCCTGATCGAGATAGCCGAAATAGCTGCCCGCATTGTCCGGGTGCTTGCCCTTCTCCCAGAGCGGGGCGGCATGGCGCAGGGTGACCTTCGGATGCTTCTTCGCCACATCCACCATGAAGGGATTGAAATAGCCGAAGGAGGTCGCGAGAATCAGGTTCGCGCCTTCGAGATTGATCATGGATTCCATGGATTTCGCCACGGCGGCCGTTTCCGGCACGTTCTCTTCCTCGATGATCTTCACACCGGGCGTGGCCTTGAGCACCCCGATGGAGACCGCATGCGCCTGGTTCCAGCCGAAATCATCCTTCGGGCCGACATAGACGACGCCGATCGTCACGCCCGATTGGGCCTGCGCGAGGCCGGGAAAACCAAGCGCGGCGGCGGCCGTGCCCGCGGCGGCGCCTTGCAGGAATGAGCGGCGGGAAAAGGTATCGAACGGCATGGTATCGAACGGCATGGCTATGGCACTCTGGAACAGATCGCCAGCGCCAGCGGCTGGCTTGCCCGTCAAGCGAAGCAACGGTTGTGCCATCCGCCGTCAAACCCGGCGGCGGCCATGATCGCGCCGCCCGCGGGCGGCGCGGGCGGCGGAATCGATCCCCCAGCGTTGCATAGAATTTGGCGGTGCCTGCCTGCCGCATCATGCCGATGCACAATTGATGAGCAGATTCTTCAGGTCGGGCCGAGCTCAGGCCGCGGCCTTGCGCGCGGGTTTCGCCTGCCGCCACACGAGAAACCGCAGATAGGCGCGTTCCAGCAGAGCGAGCATGAAGGGAATGCGGGCGAACTGCCCCAGCGGCCAGAAAAGCGGCACGTGCCGCCACATCAGCGCGAAGGCCGCGGCACCCGAATGCAATTGCCCCCCGGCATCCCGCGCATGGAAGCGGGCGAGCAGCAGGGCGGGGTCGATCGGGCAGGCGGCATCCGGCGCGTGAAGATCGATGAAGGCGATGTTTCCGCGCCAGTCCAGCGCGCGCATCACCCGGATTTCCCGCGCGCAGATCGGGCAGGCCGAATCGAACCAGACGGTAACGGGCCGCGCGCTCATCGGTGAGCCGCCGCGCGGCGCGTGTCGCGCGCGAAGAGATCGGGCTGCATCGCTTCCGCGCCGATCCCCAGCTTCGCCACGAGATCGGGGATGCGCTCGCGCAGGCCGAAAAAGCCCTTCGTGGCATGCGGCCAGGTGAGCGCATCCTCGCTGCGGCGGATTTCGGTGAGCGCAATGCCCGATCGCGCCAGAGCCGGGCGCAGGCGCGCGAGTTCCTCGCCCATCGCCCCCACCGGCGCATAGGCGGTGAGGATGCGCTCCACCCCCAGCGCGCGGCAGCGCCGGGCGAGATCATCCGCCCGCAGCGCCTGCAGAGGCTCCGCCTCGACGCCGAAATGCGTGCTGGCGCGGGTCGCGGCATCGGCCATCGCGCTTTCCGCGAAGGCGAGGGCCAGATCCGAAACCGCGAAAGCCGATCGCGCGGCGGTCGCATGGCAGGCGAAGATGCCACGGATCTCGGCCGAAGCGAGCGGCAGGCTCTCGGGGTGGAGGTCTTCCTCGGTCAGCAGCAGCAGGGCGGGGCCGGCGGGCGCGGCATCATCCGCCGGGCGCGCGGGTTTTGCGGCGGGCAGCGGCGGCTCTTCGAGCGCGATGGCCTCGCGCGCGAGGCCCTTGGGGCGGAAGCGCCCGCCCGTATGCTCGGCGATGTTGTCGGGCCGCGCGAGATAGGTCTTGCCGCGGGTGTGCAAGCCGCCGACCCAGCGCCAGGAGAGGGTATTGGAGGCAGGGTCGCCATCAATGAAATGCCGGAAGGTGAAATCCGCGCCGAGTTCCCAGGGCAGGCGCAGCGTGAAGATCCAGATCGAGGCCAGCCACATGCGCGTATGGTTGTGGAGATAGCCGGTCTCGCGCAATTCCTCCACCCAGGCATCGAAGCAATCGATGCCCGTGCGGCCCTCCACCGCCTTGCGATAGGCGCGGGCGAAGCCGCCCCCCTCCCCGACAGCCGCCTGCTGGCCGGAAAGCGCCGCCTGATACCGGCTCCAGATTTCGGGTCGGGTTTCGAGATGGCCCTTGAAATAGCCGCGCCAGAACACCTCCTGCACGAATTTCTCGGCCGCCTCGAGGCTGTGGCGTCGCAGCACCCGGTCGAGCACCTCACGCTCGGTCACGAGGCGATGGCGCAGATAGGGCGAGAGAATGGAGACATTCCCCCGGTCATCCGGCCCGTGATCGGTGTTGCGGCGATTGGCATAGGCGCGCCCCGCGGCCGGGAGGAATTCCGCGAGGCGTGCCAGCCCCGCGGCGCGCATGGGCAGGAAAATGCGGGAAGAAGGAGGTTTGCTCATGCCCTGCCTACGCAAGGCGCGCGGCATCGGACCATGTCTGCCGCCTGTGGTCTGCCGCCTGTGGTTTCCCGCCTGTGGTTTCCCGCCCGTCGTTTCATGCCCGCGGCCCCAGGGCCCTGCTCTTCCGGCCGCACGCGGCGCTCGCGCGGGTTCCCCCGCGTTAATTCCTTGTTAAACCTAAATTCCTTGCGATCGGCCCAGAATCGGGCGATCCTGGTCACGCTTGAAAGTGCGACTTCTGCTTTTTTCCGTGTCCGAAGGAAAACTTCCGTGGGCGAAGCCATCCATACCCTGATCGCAGGCCACGCCCGCGATCTCAGCGAGCGCCTTCACGCGCATCGCATGAAGCTGTTTCCGCCCTCCGCCACGAAAACCCTTCGCAAATTCACCTCCGGCGAGGTCGCCCGGCTCATCGGCGTGAATGATGGCTATCTTCGCCACCTCTCGCTCGATGGCAAGGGCCCCTCTCCCGAGGTGACGCCTTCGGGCCGGCGGCTCTATTCGATCGAGGATGTGCGCGCCTTGCGGGCCTTCCTCGATGGCGGCTCGGGCAAGTACATGCCCACGCGCCGGCCGGGTGAGCCGCTGCAGGTCATCGCGGTCGCGAATTTCAAGGGCGGCTCGGGCAAGACGACGACCGCCGCGCATCTTGCGCAATATCTCGCGCTGCACGGCTATCGCGTGCTGGCGGTGGATCTCGATCCGCAAGCCTCGCTCTCGGCCCTGCATGGCTACCAGCCGGAATTCGACATCGGCGAGAACCAGACCCTGTTCGGCGCCCTGCGCTATGACGCGGAGCGCCGCCCGCTCGAGGAGGTGATCCGCCCCACCTATTTTCCTGGTCTCGATCTTATCCCCGGCAATATCGAGTTGATGGAATATGAGCATGAAACGCCGCGCGCGATGCTGGCCCGGAAGAAGGGCGAAGGCTTCTTCTTCACCCGCATCGCCGAGGCGCTGGCGACAGTCGAGAGCCGCTACGATGTGGTGGTGATCGATTGCCCGCCCCAGCTCGGCTATCTCACGCTGTCGGCGCTCTGCGCGGCCACCAGCGTGCTGGTGACCGTCCATCCGCAGATGCTTGATGTGATGTCGATGTGCCAGTTCCTGCTCATGACCAGCCAGCTGATGTCCACCCTCGCGGATGCCGGCGCCAGGATGAGCTATGACTGGATGCGGTATCTCGTGACGCGCTACGAGCCCGGCGACGGGCCGCAGAACCAGATGGTCTCCTTCATGCGCTCGATGTTCGGCGAATATGTGTTGAACTATCCCATGCTGAAGAGCACGGCCATCGCCGATGCCGGCATCACCAAGCAGACGCTCTACGAGGTGTCGCGCGAGCAATTCACGCGGCAGACCTATGACCGCGCGATCGAAGCCCTCGACCAGGTGAATGGCGAGATCGAGGGGCTGATCCGCTCGACCTGGAGGCGTGATTGATGGCGCGGAAAAATCTGCTCGAAGGGTTGCTGGGCACCCCGGCCGATCGGCAACAGGGCGAAAAGTTGCCGGCCGGCAACTTTTCCGGCGGGGCCGTTCCGCCGGGGCGTGCCCCCTCCCCTGCTCCGCCACCGCTTTCGCAATCCGGGGCCATTGGCTCGGTCACGCGTTCCATCGAGGCCTTGAAGAACGAGGCGCAGGAAGCGCGCGTGCTGCGCCAGCAGATGGAGGCCGGGCAGGCCGTGGTGGAGGTCGAGCCCTCGCGCATCGTCGCCGCGATGATCGCGGACCGCCTCGCGCAGGGTGGGGAAAGCCTGCAGGCGCTGGTGGAATCCATCCGCGAGAGCGGCCAGCAGGTGCCGGTGCTGCTCCGCCCGCATCCCGATGGGTCGGATCGCTATCAGGTCGCCTATGGCCACCGCCGCGTGCTCGCCGCGCGGGCCCTGGGGCGGCCGGTGCGGGCGGTGATCCGCCCGCTGAGCGATGCCGAACTCGTGGTTGCCCAGGGGCAGGAAAATTCGGCCCGCACGGATCTCTCCTTCATCGAGCGCTCGCTTTTCGCCACGCGCCTCGAGGATGCGGGCTTCGATCGGCCGGTGATCATGGCTGCGCTCGCCATCGACAAGACCGCGCTCTCCAAGCTCATCGGGGTGGCCCGGCGCGTGCCCGTGGATATCATCGAGGCGATCGGCCCGGCGCCGAAAGCGGGCCGCGACCGCTGGCTGCAACTGGCGGATCGCCTGCAGAACGAAAGCGATCATGAGCGCGCGCGCGGCCTTCTCGCCAGCCTTGCCGAGGCGGAAACGCCATCGGATGAGCGCTTTCAGCGGCTCTTCCTGCGGCTCTCGCAGGCGCCGGAGCCGAAGCCGGCCGAATGGATCGTGCCGCAGGTCGCGCGCGAGCGCGGCAAGGCCCTGGAGATCGAGGATGGCGAATTTCGCGCCTTTCTGCGCGCCCGCCTCGGCGATCTCTATCGCGAATTCCGCAACCGCTAACCGAGGGAGCAGGCGCGAAAAAGAAAAAGGCCCCCGACGTTTCCACCGGAAGCCTCTCTCATCTGTAGCAAGCTGAGAATCCCACTTCCGTGAATCGCTGTCAAGAGTCCCTTGCGGACAACTGCCATTTCGGCGGGCGCAATTCTTTTGCCTGATTGAGGCAAGGACCATGATTCAACAGGGATTGGTGACGACGCCCTTCGGGCGGCGAATGCTCTCGCTTGGCCTGATCGCCACGCAGCAGCAGGCGAGGGCGGTCGAACCCGAGAAGACCGTCCACAAGTGGAAGGTCTTCCAGGCGATTACGGAAGCGAAGGACAAGCTCGGCCTGCCCGATCGCGCGATTGCGGTGCTCTCGGCATTGCTGTCGTTCCATCAGGAGACCGCGTTGACGGCGGGCGATCCGCTGATCGTCTTTCCCTCGAATGAGAAGCTCTGCGCCCGCGCCCATGGGATCGCGCCGGCGACGCTCCGGCGGCATCTCGCGGCGCTTGTGGAAGCCGGCATCGTCATCCGCCGCGACAGCCCCAACGGCAAGCGCTACGC